>NZ_QEHP01000056.1:0-18375 GCF_003094695.1 Chryseobacterium sp. HMWF035
GAAAACAAATTTCTGAGAATACTGATATTGAATTAGATTATGAACTTAAAAAAAGAGGTAGGGAATTCTACTGGATCACTTTGCATATAAATTCTCAAAAGTTTAAGCAATTGGAAATTGATTTTGAAAAACCTTTAAATATTCAAAAATTCATATCAAAACTTGTTACTTATGGTTTAAATCAGGAACAGGCAGAACTAATTGCCGGAAAAGAAAAAGAAAAAGATTTTGACATCTTAATTACAGAGCTGAACGAAAAGATCAGGCAGAGAAAACTGAAGATTGAAAATTCTGTGGGATACCTGGTTGGTGTGTATCAGAAAAAGGGAATTTTGCCAGTAAAAAATTAATTTTATATTTGCATATAAATATATATACATATAAACATATATGCCTTATTTTATTCTCACTACACACCAAAAAGGGGGCGTTGGCAAATCAACGCTTACCTATAACCTTGCCGTAAATCTTAAAGACAAAGCAAAGGTTTGCATTGTGGATATGGACGTTCAGGGGTCTTTATCTGATTTTAAGGATTTCTCCCCTGTTCCGGTTCTTCCTCCAGACAAATTGCCGGAACTGAAAAATTCTGATCTTGATTTTGTTTTCATTGATACTCCCCCTTATCTATCCAATAAACTACCTGAGCTGTGCAACCTTGCGAATGTAATTATCATTCCAACAAAGGCAGGCGTTTTTGATGTTCTTGCAATCAGATCAACTATTGAGATTGTAAAACAATCTAAGGGAGAAAAAAAGGCTCTTATTGTGTTCAATATGGTTAAACCAAATACTTCTTTAACTGAAGAAATTAAAACTCAATTAAACGAATACAATATTACGGTGGCTCAAACAATGATTTCCGATCTGGTAGCTTTCTCTCGTTCTGCTTTACATAATGGAGTAGAAGAAAATAAAAAAGCTCTATCTCAGATTGAAGCATTAACAAATGAAATCTTAACTGTATTAGCATAAACATATAAGCATATGCATATATAAACATATAAATATATGAAAAAAAAAGACAATTCAACAATCAACTTATTAGGCAAAGTCCTTTCTCAAAAGGCAGTAACACCAATACAAGAAAATAAGAACGGTATTATAAAACCGATTGAAAAAACATTCCTTTTATCGCTTCCTGAAACAAAATTACAACAATTAAAACAGATGGCTCTTGATCAAAAAACAACAGTTCGAAATTTGATTAATTCTGCTATTGACGAAAAATATTTTAAATAAGAAAGTGCGAGGCAAGATTTTTCCCCTCGCACCTGAAGAAAATTAATCCTCAGATTCAAACCCTCCTTCAAACAGATTAAAAATTTTCAGATATCCTTTAAATTTTTTCTTTTTAAACAGTCCTATTCCGAATAGGACTAAAATTCCTACAATGAGGATGGCTAAGATAATCTCTAACATACTATTTTGTTTTAAAATTTTATCAATCATTTCTCTATCATAAATATTTAGGTTTTTCCTCAAAATCATCTTTGTGAAATATTTTAATTCATTACTCTGGATTTATCCCTTATCCGAAGCAAATAGAAAAAAACTTCTTCTCTTAAAAAAGGACATTTCTTGTAAGTGCTATTAATAAAGGATTTCTAATTTATTTCATGATTTTAAATAAAACTGTGACAAATGAAAGAGAATGGCTGAAATAAAGATAAAATTTGAAAATACTGTATGCTTTGCAATATATCTTTACTATCTAATGTCTTGGTACATTAAAATATTGACCATTTTTTTTGTCCTTTTTTGTGTGTATATATTTTATATTCATATGTTATGTTTATCTTTTTTGATTAATCTTTATTCCTGGCTTTTAGCAGACAGGATAATTATGCAAACATTATAAAAACATTTTTTCTTTTGTTCATTTTCTGTGTAACAAAGGGAAAAATATTCCGTTTTAAAAAAATACATTTATTGTAAACTACATACAATTTCCATCAATCTACACTAGATGACTTCCATTTTTCTGGCTTTTTTTTAGAAATTTTATTTTTGAGAATTTTAACAAAGGAACAACGAATGACAAGTGTTGTAAAACGAGCAGTCTGAGGAAGTGACGATTTAAAAATCTACTGAGAAGATCTGCGAAAAGCAAATTTAAAAAGAAACAAAACTTTCATCAATAAAAATTTATCCCGATTACATTTTTTTGTCACAATTTTACACACAATTATTTCAAAAAAACTTCAAAGACAGGGACATTCAAACAACATTACCAATTAAAATATTTATTAATGATGACTTGCTTTAAGAAATATAAAAAAGATTAACCATTGAAATTTTTTTTGTTTTAAAACAAAAATTTTTCCGGAAGTAATCGAAATTACTATATATTTGCATCATAATTATGTAATTTATTACGTAGTTTATTACGTGAGTTCTTTAAAAAAACAGAAGTAATTTTATACTAAAATAAAAAACTCCCTGTTGGAGCAGGGAGTCTAAATGGATTATTTAATTTCAATTTCGAAAACAAATACTCCGCCTTTTGGATGGTAAATTTTCTTACCATTCTTTGTAATAAACTTGGTAAAAATTCTTTTGAAATTTTTACCGTCTCTTTCAAAAAATTCCATAATAAAGGTTTTTTGGAAGATTAAACAATTACCGAACAACTCAGGGCGCAATCCTGAGTTGTTCTGTTCACAATCTCAGCATCTCTGCCACACGCAAAATAATTTTCCGGTATTGATCTTTGCAAAGATATTAATAATATTTCCTGTTTTTATCCATATTTTCATATTGTGTATGAAAAAAGATTATTGCACCTTTGCAGTCCCGTTTTAAGAGCGTGTTAAAACGCTTAAAAAGCGTATTTAAACACGTTTAAACGATATTTAAACGCACAACTTCGTTTTATGTGTTTAAATCGTTTTTTAGGGCTTTATATCGTTTTTTATATAATCTTATTTTAAGCATTCCTATTTCCTCAAAAACCACCACCAATTTTTACTAATTCATCTCCTCTTTTTAAGAGTCAGAAAAGCATTATGATTTAACATAAAGTAAATTATTGCCCTTTGCTGTTTTTTGTAAAGCATTGAAATTCAGACAATCCCTATCATTTAACATTTGAAGATTGTGTAATTCCTATAAAACAACAGCAAATTTTAAAAATACAGCAAAAAAAATTCTGTTAAAATTGCCTTTTAGCTACCATCTTCCGTACCGGGAATTACAATCATTTTATATAAAAAACCAAGTAAGAAATCTTACCTGGTTTCAATACCGGGGCGGTTTAATCCTCCGCCTCGATCCCCATTTTAAACGATTCATATTCGATGAATCCTTTAAATTTTCTCTTTGAGAGAATTCCGGCTGTGAAAAGGACAAACAGTCCGATCACTACAACGATGGTAAATGTTTCCATATATAAAAAAATTAAAAATTTATTTGTTTAATAATTGTCTTTATTATAAATATTCAGGTTTTTCCCAAAAGATCATTTTTGAGAAACTTTTTTTAAAAATTCCATTCTTCAGGGTTTTCATCCGCAAAAACAGCCTCCGCTCAAATACATCTCCGGAATAAAATTTTTTGCACGCATTCGTCGCTACCGAAAGCAGCACAAATAGATTAATTTCCCTTGGCTCCTGAAAGGACATCTCTTTATACATCTCTATAATCCCCATGAATAAAGGTTTTTTGTATTTTTTCCGGTTTTGAACAAAATATTTCCGCTATTAATATGGACTTAACCTGCATCAAAAACCTGGATTTTTTTCCATATCTTATATTATCCGTTTTTTGAACTTTTTATAAAATGTTTATTCAAAATTGAAATGACTTTTTATCATCCGGTAAATCATTTATTTGCTTCAAAGATTATTTCTTTGTCTGCATCAAAAATAATATCACTCTTCACCTTTTGCTGTTTTGCTTAATTCAGCATCTGCAGCATCCTAAAAGATGGTTTTGGAATAAAAATAAATTCTGAAACCAATGCCTTTGAGTATCAAAATAGTCTTAGGGCTTTGAGACACCTGAAAAGGTGGATTTTTAAAATCCATTTATTTATCATCCGGAACAAATAGAAAAAATTCCCGGCTCCTCTAAAAGAACATCTCTTGCAAACACCATCAATAAAGAACTTTTACAATAAATAGCTTTGAAAAAATATTTCTTCTACTATTAAGGATTATCCCGCATCAAAAACCTGTTTTCTTTATTCCCTATATTATATTTATCAGTTTTTTATTAAATAATTCCGAATCTTTACACATTCTGTTAATCCATAAAAATAAAATCACCTGAAAACCGTCTTTCTTTTTCTTTATTTATTTCGGAACAAATAGAAATATTACTCAGATCATACGAAAGGACACCGTTTTTTAGTTTCATTGAATCCCATGAATAAAGGAATATTTCCAAATTTATCGTTAACTTAATTTGGTATAGCTGATGCTTTAAAAGTTTTTTGACAAATGTCTTAAGACATCATCAGAATTCGTGTTACATCAAAAAATTCAACCATTTTTTTGACTATTTTTTGTGTAAACTTATTTATTTGTGCCGTTCGGAAAATTTTAAACAAAGGAGCAACAAATGTCAAGCGTTTTGAAAAAACGAGAAGGCTGAGGAAGTGACGACTGAAAAATTTCACTGGATGAATATTAGAGAGGTCAGCTCACGAAAAGTAAAAAAATCGCGTTAAGAATAAAATCTATTAAAATATAATTCCTATAGATAAAAACATTAACGTGCTATATTTTCGTTTTGTTGGCTACTCAAAATACAAAACCCACCGCAAAATAAATTGTGGTGGGTTTTAATTACTACCTTATCCTATATTTATTATAGAGCAGATCCTATATTATTTTTTTTACAATGATTTTCATAAGAAAGTCCAATTATAGATTTTTTATCTGTTATTAAAACTTGTTCATTTGATTTATCCTCATGCTTTTCAATGTTTCCATCTCTCCAATGAATTATTAATCTTTTTAAAGAACTCGTCTTTACATCACAATTGATCTGAATATAATACTCTGTAAATGCTGTTGATGGATCATTTTCAAAAGTATTTTCGATTTTTTGCCAAACATATACTTTGTTGCCATCTTTACTGCTGAGCTTCTCATATATTTTGTTTTTATAACTATCACTGGCTAAAAACTCGTATTTATCCGATTTTTGACTATATACTAAACAAGATGCAAATGAGCATATGATTGGTAATAACATTTTTTTCTTTATCATCGAATTAATTATTTAATATTAAATCATTAATAGTTGTGCTATCAATAGATATTGGCACATCATTCAGCTTCCATCCTTTTTCAGGAGCTATGGATTGATTATTTATAGGATAAATATCCAAAATAACATTGTTTTCAGGTTTTATAGAATCAAAAACTAATAGATATTTTTGCCCTTTTTTTAAATCCATGTTTATAGTATTGGAATATTGTCTATTACTTACAAAATATTCATAATCTACACCTATACCATTAGTGTTTTTATGATGCCAATCACTAATAGCTTTTGCTATAGTAAATTTTTGTCTTTTTGATATATTCTTAAGACTATTTAAAGAACTTAAGTACCAATAGCCAATTAAAATAATAAGTATTGAAAGTATAACCAAATGAAAATATTCATCAATTATTTTTCTCATTTTTTAATCTTATTTTCAATTACAACATCTGTAGTGTTAAAATACAATCCAGGCAGTAAAGTCGTTCCAAAATAACCACTTAATGCTCCACTTGTAAAGCCATTATAGTTGGCTACCCCCATACCAAACATTCCTGTAAATGCTTTAGTCGTATTTACTCCTAAATCTTTTAAAAACCCTTTTCTTCCTCCATCATAGAAAGATGTTCCAAAATTATTTATCATATTCCCTCCATAATTAAGCCATCCTACTTTAACGGCACTTGCTCCTTGCCCCCCTCCAATAAATGCATTAATCATTGTCTGTTTCCAGTCTATTTGTCCTTTTATAGCTGCCTGTAATGTCATATCTGTACCTCCTCTAATTAAAGAATTTACTAAATAACTTGTAGCTGATTCCCCTGTAAGTGTAGCAACATATGAACCTACAAAAGGCGATAAGAGCATACCTCCAAACATTAAGTAAAAATTTCTTTCTACTACATCCGCTTTTGTTCTATGGACTTCATTATAAAAAAATGCTCTATTTTGTTGAAAATTCCAATCTCCTAAAGCTCCAGTAATTTTGCTTGCCATGAGATAGCTATTATAAGCATCCTCTCCTCTTCTACCTTTCAATACAACTTCTTCAATATCAATCATTTCATAGGTTGGAACTCCAATACTATATAGATAATCTTCAAACGTTTCTCCTGCTCCTGTTCCTGTTCCTGATGCTCGTATTGATCTAGTTCTTGATGCAGAATTTAAATTAGTAGACGTAATCCTGTTATCAAATACGGTGCTTGTAAAGCCTATTCCGCTAATAGTTCCACTTAGAAAATTAGAACCAGAGAAGGCTGAACTTAAACCTCCCGATACAATCCCTGGAAGCATACTTTTAATAGCGCCTGGATTACTTGTAATATTTCCTAACGATCCAGAAATGGCAGCTCCTCCAATTGCTCCTCCAAGAACTGCGCTCCAAGTGTTCTGCCAATCCCATTTTACAGGATTTAATTGTCCGCCATTTGCCTGCACTCCGCTTATATACCCTCCTGCTAAAGCTCCTGCAAACCACCACCAAAATTCTCCATCAGGATCACTGTACATCATCGGGTTGTTCATTACATACCCATATTTATTATAGTTTTGGGTATTGGTAGGATCCTGTATGTTTTCATCCGCATTCAGAAACCTTCTGAGCAGAGGATCATACAGTCTTCCGTTCATGTGGATGATGCTTACCTCTGAAAGATGCTCATGACTTGTGTACCCTCTGTCGATGAGTAGATAAGTTGTAGCAATCTTATTTTTCTCTGTAATAACAGGATCTTTTCCTATTTGAAGATGTGTAAGATTTCCCCAGGCATCAAAATGTCTCTGTTCCAGTTTATTTCCATCTGCATCACTTATCGCTAAGATACTGCCTAAATAATCTTTGTGCAAGAACTTATAAGATCCTTTTTCTCCTTTATAATCTTTTAAATAGATAATACTGCTTTCATACGGTGTTCCTCCGATATAAATGATATGCTTTTCACTGCCTGTTTCATTGTTTCTTACGATTTCAAAGCTTCCATTCTCACTGTAAAATTTGCTATATGCTCCATCATTACCCGGTTCGAAATTTCCACCGTAGGACATCTTCTGTCTCATTGCTGTAAGTCCGTACATAAATCCTACATCCCCTTTCTCTCCGTCTATAAATACAGGATCGTTATTTTCATTATAGCTAATCTTCTGGATCAAATCGCCATTGTAATTTTCAGCTCCCTGTTGGTTTAATGTCATTCCTGTAGGCTGATAGATCTTCGCAGAATTCTCGTACTTCATCACTCCTACCTGATCGTTATCCATAATTCTGCCCTTCACATCATACACATTTCTGTTTGCCGATGGTTTTACTCCGGTAACAGGATCAGTCCAGTTAATAAGACGGTTGTTGTCATCATAATCAAAAGATTCTATAATATTAAAATCCCCTAATGTCTTTCTGTCTACCAGTTCATTTTTGATGGCATTAAAAGAATAATAAACCTCAAGAAGCTTCGGTTTTACGACTGAAGAATGGTGAATTTCTGTTAAGAAACCATTGGCATCGTAGCTATTATTAATATCTACCGCTCCTAATTTAGCTTCCAAGGTCTGTCCTTTAGCATTCGTATTTGTAAGCTTCCATAAGGTTTTCCCGGAATTAGCATCCCTAACTTCGGACAGCTCTCCGCTCCAGTCGCTGTATATATTTTCAAGATTGGCTGTCGTGGTCATTCCGGAAGAAATCAGTTCTTTCTCATAAGAAACCACCCTTCCTTTCTGGTCATAGGTTAATCCTTTGTGGGAGTAGGTTCTTCCGTTGCTGTTTTCTGTTGAAGACAACAGGCGACCGTGAGGATCGTAAGTAAAGGCTGAAGAAAAAGTCTGTCCGCTTACAACACCTGATTTTGCGGTAAGCAATCCTTTTGGACTGTAGGTAAAGGAAATCATTTTATCGGTGCTTTGTCCTCCGTCTATGGTAGAAAACTCTTTCTGGGAAACAAGCTGTCCGAAATTATTATATGTATACTCTTTAGTTCCTTTAGGACTTATTGTCTTTTTTGCCCTTCCAAAACCATCATATTCATATTGATACACACCATTCGAAGGATCATTAAATTCCGATTTTCTACCCCATGAATCGTACTTTGTTACAACGCTGTTTTCTCCATATTTAGCCTTGATCTGCTGTCCTGCTGCATTATACGAGAACTGTATGGTTCCCCCTTTGTCGGTCGTGGAAACAACATTACCTAAAGCATCTGTTGTTTTGGTAGTGGTTCTTCCGTAGCCGTTCAGTTCTTTAACGGTTGTAGTAGAGCCTGTAATTTTAGATTCGGTCTGTCTACCGTTAAATGCCGTAGTGGTTACTTTAGTAGGATATACGGTATCGTCATACGCAATGCTATTCCACTGAGATGGGCTCTGCCCTTCAAAATAAGGTTCGGATTCCGATATCTTTCTACCCAGCGCATCGTATTGAGTTTCCTGTGATACAAACTGCCCCTGCCCGAAAGCTTTGGTTGATGTTTTGTAAACCTGCCCGAATTTATTGGTGAATTTCTTAGACACGTTTCCGTCCGGATCATTTTGGGTAACGGTAACATTCAAATTATTGTCCTTTTCATATTGGTAGGTGGTGATTCCTCCAAGACTGGATTCAGATGATACCAATTTCCCCCATGCATCGTATGAATTGGTAATACTGTTATCGAACGGATCGGTCTGGATTACGACCTGCCCATTGTCATTATAAGAAATATTGGTCTGTAATCCCAGATTGTCCGTTTGTTTGACCACAAACCTTCCGTCATTGCTATATTCCCAAGAAGATGTTATCGTTTGGGAATCCATGCTGTTACCTGATACTTTCTGAATAATATTTCCGAAACCGTCATACGTAAAAGTTTCTAAAGCATAGGCCGTATTCCCCCAGTTCCATTTTTTTAAGGTTTTAAGCCTGTTGTTTTCGTAAGTATATTCTTCTTTCTCCGATTTTGTATCTCCGTAAGCACTTACACTTTCTGTTTTCGAGGTGACGCGGCCTATATAATAATCGGAACCTGTTCCTGAAGGATTATGAGTGTAAATATAATCGGAAGTCTTTACAGAGTAAGATGTGTTTATTTTTGATATACTCTGTACAGGAAGATAATACTGTCCGTAGGTAATGGTATTTTCAGCGACCGTATTGGTAAGGAAATCTTTTGCCTTTTTTGTTTTCGGAACAATAGCGGTAACCACTTTCGCTTTGTCGGCATCAGGAACAATAGTAACCGGCTGTCCGTTTAAAAGCTTATCAACCTGATAAGTTGATGATTTAAAGCTTAGTAACTGGGTATTATTCTCGGAAATGTCCGCAGGAAAAATATTCGCTTCGCTGTTGGTTCTGATCGACCATTCCTTCACCGGAACTCCTTCATTCAAAGGATCAATTTCCAGTCCCGACCAGATTTTAGTATTCTCAAAACCTTCTGTGTACCATGAAGAACGTGCGCTCTGGCGAAAACCGATCATTCCTCTTCCCAATATATTGGAAGTAAGACCTCTGTATCTGAAATCCTGTCTCAGCTTTTTATTGGAGCTGGTAGTTTGCTGAATATCTGAAACCACATACATTCCGGAAGACTGATTGATCTCAACATAGGGATAGTTTTCAGTCTTAACACCATCATATAATCCAGGATTTATTGTCTTATCCAGTTTTTTATATGTAATTTCGGTTGTAATACCACCTTGCTCAATTTTCTTAATTCTGGCTCCTTTGGCAAGATCAAAAAATGATTGTGAAAATACTCTCTGTGCTTTTCCAAAATCATGGTTCATAGGTACCGCAGACACAAAAACCATTCTCTTTAACATCCCTCCGGTCCACTGATCTGCCGATAGTCCAATCATATCTTCAGAATTTGGTGCAAATTCTGAATTGATATTATTCTCATTCAAATAAACTGTACCTCCTACTCCATAACTACCAGTGATATAAAAAGTATTACTCTCTACTGTGTAAAATCCATCAGTTGATGATAGAACAGTCATTATTACGGAAGCAGATTTATTGTATTTCACCGATTGATTATTGTCCTGAGTAGAGGATTTTGTATATCCCTTCGTTGACTGTAAACCTATAACTTCTGACTTTCCATCATTATTAATATCATACGAACAAATAACGGTAGGATTACTGATCTTAACATTGTCATTAAAATCCTTATTTACTGTACGGTTTGTCTGTGGAATAATAAATTTTACATCCTGCCGATCAAAACCATCGGCTCTGGAAATATACTTGTTCCACAATTTAAATCCATAGTAAGGAGTACCGCTATTACTAGTTTTGGGTATAAGAAGATCACTTAATCCATCACCATTAAAGTCACCAACAACAGCATCACTCCAGGATCCTTCCAGTATCTGGTCATTTGCAATTTTGAAAGGTGCTATATTTGACACATACTTATTTTGACTATTCTTTGAAAATGTAATAAGTTGTGGTTTATTATTGGAATCAAGTTTTAGGAAATCAATAATACCACTACCATCAAAGTCGCCGATTTTATAAGTCTTAAATGGATCTTCTCCGTTAGTGGGATAAAGGTCAACCGTATAATGCCAATCATCATTTTGAATCGTCTCATCCAAATCAATAACAATATATTTTTTGAAATTATTACATGTTTGTCCCGGAAGAATATTTTCGCTGTCGGTATTAAAAGTATTCCCACTGGACGAACGCATACCCACTAGTGGATTATTAGGATCTGTTGTACTGTTTGTGCAGATTCTGTAATTCATTTGAAGGATCAGTTCGTTTAACCCATCTCCATTCAGATCTACGTTGGTTAATCCCAGAATCGTTGCTAAAGATGTCCCAATAGGATCAAACTCGTCCGGATCAGAATTATATCTTTCTATATCAGGTATTATTTTTGTAAAATCTAAAATCAAGGTATTGTTGTCTGAGACTGTATAAAATGAAAATTCCAGATCTTTTTTACCGGTAGATGAATTAGTGATTTTTTTATAACCAACCAATCCCTGCCGGTTATGGATGAGACTTGTCTTTTTAAAATTAATTGGAATGAAGTCTTTTAATCCCTGTAAGGAACTATTGATATAGATTGGGTTTTCTGTATTATATGTAATAGAATAAAAGTCTTTGTATAAATAAACTCCAGTCTGTGGTATGCGTGCTGATGTTACAGCATGATATCTTAACATATCAAGCTTACCATCACCATCAAAGTCTCCAACTACGTCTGTATCACGATTTGGTTGCAGTGAAGTACTATTTGACTGATTAAAAATAATCCATCCATTTGCCGTATAGTCCACTGGTTGGTCATAAGTAAACTTTACAGGATTTGAATTTTCACCATTACTGTTGAAAACTGATATATTATCTATATATCGGTATTTTGTCTGCTGTACATCCTGTACGTACGAGATATTATAGTTCTTATACTGATTACCATTGGAAAAGACCACCACAGATTCCAATATTTTCTGCTGAACAAAGGGAATTCCTTTAATGTAAGCAGTCTCTCGGTTTGGACTATTAGGATATATGAATTCAATTTTATTGAAATGCGGTTTATTCAACATTTCATTTCCCCCCCACTGTATCCTGCTTATCACTGCAGTGTTTTCGTTGAGTGAATACTCATAGCTTATATAATTACCATCAATATCTTTCTGCTTAACAATATTGTAATCAATCGGGGTTCTTGCCATACTGGCTCCGGATGTTATTGCTCCATACCATTCTTTTGAACCGTTTTCATAAGTGACCTCCCAATATTCGGGACCTTTCCACATTTCTCCAGAAATAGATCCAATAGATTTTATTTTGATATTTGAATACTTTTCAGTTACATATTCCGCTCCGTCCTTTCCATATTCCCCCGATTTTAAAATAAGTCTTTGCCCATTAAAACTGTAAAAGTCCGAATAGTCCAGTTGCACTCCTTTTGTAATACCATCCTTTTCAAGATTTTTACCAATTCTGGAGATAGCCGTTAATCCTGAAATATTCCAATTATACCCTGCAATCCCACTTCTTCCCGAACTATTGTAAACAAGACTGACTTTAGGAGTCATTCCTTTCACTCCGGGCGGCGTATCTATATTCATTGTATACTGTAGTTGTCCGGCACCTGTCACTTCAATATTTCCTTTGGTGTCATGAAATTTCTGCTGTGGAGTTGTCTGTGAAAAAGCAAAAAGAGATATGCTTGACAACAGGACTGAAAATAATTTCTTTTTTGTACTGTTTTTCATTTGTGTTATCTTTTGGTTATGTTTTTACTGAAAACTCTTCCATCTTTTAGGGTAAATCTCAGAACATACACGCCCCAATCGTAGCCTGTCATGTTAATCTTGATCTGTTTGTTTAAATCAGGAAGGTTCTGCTGTTGAAATTTCCAATGAACGGTACTGTGCTGGTACAGTGATACCGATTCAATAAGCCTGTCTGCTTCATCTGTCCAGTCAATGGTTAAAAAGTCATTTACTGGAACAGGATACAGTCTTATTTGCTTCCAGAATGATTTTTCATCAATTATTTGGGATGAATTTACGGTTGCTGTCCTCGACTGAGGATCTGATGTTGACAAAGCCCGTTTGCCGTTGATATCCGTTCCACGGTATCTTTGGTTACCTGCTTCATCATACTTGAAATAAATTTCGGTTTGTGAGAATCCGAAGAAACCTATTAATAACGATAATAGGGAAAATGTTTTTTTTCTCATGTGATAAATTTTAATGATTATTGTTTTTTAGGAAAACGTGCAAAAATAATGAATAGAAAACTTTTCATCTTGTTCTTGAAATTGTTAACTTATCCTTATTTTTTACACTCCATAAAAATACCATATTTTTTCAGATTGTTTTTTTTAATTGTGTATTAAACACTGTTGTTCATTTGTTTCACCCTTTTTTATTTTTTTAATTAAACTGTTGATCCGTAAATCGGATTTTACTTTCTTCAGCAAAGCTACTCCCCGAAAACGACAAAACATGACGTATTATTATAAGAGATGTATTTTTTCTGAAAAAGGTTGGATGTGCTTGAGCTATTGATTAATTTTTTACTTTTTACATGTACACTTTCACATTTTTAGGTTGATCCGGAACCTCTTGATTCCTGAAGTTTTCCAGGATAATTATATCTGCTTCCGGTTCATAAAATGCGGGGTTACTCTCTCCCTGTAAAACACAATTTACTGTTTCCTAAGAAACGGCTTTCCAGAAAGAGAGCCACCAGCCATACACGGTCCATCCAAAAAACAGATTAATCAGTAATACGGTAAAAAATTTCCATTTAATAATCGGGGATCTGACCAGCGCCAGAAGACTCGGTATAAAATAAACGCAGAAAAGAATCTTAAAAAAAAGTGATCCGTCGGATGGGGGATGCGTTACGGTGAGAATTGTTGTCATGTCTTTAAGAATTTAAAGAGCGTGGAACTGAAGCCAATCCGTCAAAGAGGTACCGCTAAGAACCCACAGTCCGGATATAACTTACAGCCCACGCCGATATAAGACATGGGCGTAAGCCTATCGAATTTGGACTGTTTTGAAAATTAGCGGTTTTCTTTGACCAAAACGACAGCTTACGCTTTACGTTAATTTTTTATTTACTTCAGCAAATATAACATTATTCCTTTAGCTTGCTATTTTTTTATCTGAATCCATTTCTTACATATTACCGGAAATAAAAAAGACAGCTCGTGAAGGCTGTCTTTAAAAAACACAAATAACGAAAAAATTACAACTTGTGTAATTCTTTTATCTGATAAATATAAAAATATTCCCAGAATGTATTTGATAAAATTTATAATTTTTGAAAAATACATGAATAGGCGAAGCCGATATATACGTAATGCTCTACGTCCTGAAGGCTTCCCTGTATTCCTCCGGATCAACAGTTCCGGAAGAAAAAAAAATTTATCCCGGGAACAAATCCGATTCCGGAATTTGCCCAGCTCTCAGCACTCAAAAAAATGGAGCAGATCTGCTCCGATATCTTCCAGAGAAATTTCTACGGTCACCTGTTCCGGAAGACTTTAAAAAGTTTTATATTGCAGACGAAATAATTCCTTCTTGAGGAAAAATCATGGTATAGAAAGGCATAGCTAATCAGCTCTGCCTTTTATTTTGTTGATTATTGAATACTGCCCGAACTTAATTTTAACCTGTTTTCAAGGCTTTAAAAAAGCGCTCTATATTTATCGTATTCTATAATTCCCATTTTTTCTATGATGAAATCTTCCATATGGATATCTCTTTTTTCTCTCACATAACGGGTAAAGGATAAAATGTTTTTACAGCCTTCAAAACCTTTGGAATGCATATCTTTTCTAATATTTTCTTGCAATCCTTCTAACCACTCCGTATAATCCTCAAAAGTAGGTTCTATGGGTAAATTATGATATAAGTAACTGGCGTTACCATAAGAAAATAATACACCGTGATATTCTTTGTCTTTTTCAGGAAGATTATTAATAAATTTTTCCTGTTCGATATTGCATTCTTCTAAGGGATGTTTAACACTTATCATAATATAAAGATATAATTTTTATAAATACCGAAATTTCATTTCCAGTTAATACTTCTATTCATACCCCAAGTTCCGACCTCTACTCCTTCTTCATACTTTACAAAAAAAAGTAAACACAAAATTATTAATGTTACTATTATGAAAATATACAACTTCTTTTTCTTCATGTTTTTTTTTGATCTTAAATATTAATTTCCTCGTAATAAAAGTTGGAAATGATTATTATTTCTTCCCTTTTTTAAAATCCTGATAGCCTCTGTAATAAATTTCCAGAGATTCACTATCCTTTGGATTTGATTTCTGCCACGCTCTGAGAACCTGCGACTGTTCTACATAACCATCCCATTTGGATTTTTCTACAATAATCTTGTCGTTATTTTCTATTTCCTGAAAAACCCGCGCCCTGATCTCTTGTTTTGTCCTTACGCTCTCTTGATAATATTTCATTCCGGAATATGCTCCGAAAATCCCCAATCCCCACCCTGACAACATGACAAACAGGGAAATATACAGCACCGGTTTATAGTGTTTAAAATAGTCCTTGTAGGATTCAAGTTTCTTCAGATCTTCCGGAGAGATCCCAACCCTGATATCTACGACACTTTCTTTAAGTTCCTTCAGGCTGTGATCGATCAGCTCTCGGCTCTCTTGCAGTTTGCCGTCAATTCCGGAAATGCCGGAGTATAATTTTTGGGTTTCTTTTTGCAGGGCATTAGTAGCCTGTTTTAAATCGTCTACAACAGCTCTTGGGTCAAATTTTCCCGGATTCTGATTGTTGTTATTTTCTTCCATAATTTTATATGTTTTACTGTTTTATCTTGATATTCCCCTGTATTTGCCCAAATTGTTTTCAATATCTAAGGCGATTTCTCTAATCTTTAATTTAGGGTCTATTTCACTTAACTTAAAACCCTGTTTGCTTACTTTTTCCAAAACGGAGGGGTTTGTGCTGATATCAGCTTTCGGGATAATTCTTGCCCCATTTAAGCCTTTGGAGTTCTCGTTGAGCTGCATAATGTAGCCCCGCATATCCATTCTTGAAACAAGCTCGTCCAAACTTTGGCTCTGCTCTTTTTCCTCGAGAAGTATGTTTTTTATTTCTGCTTTCTTTTCTCCGGAGAGATCACGGATCGTCTTCCAGTTCCGAGCCTTTGATAAGGCTTCAGCGTGTACGGTAGCTCGCTTTCCAATATGGTGGCTCGTTACCTGATTGTTGCCGTGAAAATCAATCCTGTTCGCTATGATATGCAGGTGCTTGTCATCCGTTGATTGATGCAGATGCACTAAATACTGATTGTTTTTCCCGATTTTCTCTTTTTTTAAATAGTCCTCCGCCAGTTTTGCCCAGTCCTGAAGACTTAAATTTTCGCTGTATTCCTTTGGGGGAGAAATCACCGCAGTAACGTGTTTTTTTTCCGTTCTTGTATTTCGATCAGCAATCTGTTTAAATTCTTCAAACAGCTCTTTCGGCTTCTCTCCGAAAAGTCCGTTCCGGCACACTTCTACGCTCTGCTCTTTGTCGCTCTGCTGGTACTGGATCGAGCGGGAACTGATATTTCTTGTCGATGCGGAGATTACCATTTGATATGGGTTTTTATTCCTTTGATCGCTTCTTCTATTTCTCGGAGCAGTCCCGATCTTTCCTCTGGAGTGAAAATTTCCCTCTTCATATAATTGGAAATTCTCCGGAAGTGGGTCGCATACTCAGTCAGCAAGATATTTTTTTCATAGTCCGGAAGTTCTTTTTCCAGTAAAATAATCCGGCTGTAATCCGTGAGCTTCAGCTTTTTTTTATCCGCTCTTTCTTTTAGCTTTTTCATTTCCTGTACGGTAAAACGAAGGGCTAACCGCTCAGATTTTGGGGCAGCCAGTTTCGGGCGACCTCCAAGCTTTCCGCGTTCCCGATATTGGTTTTGTCTATCAGCTTTTGCAAATGCTTCAGCAAAGAAAGAATCCCAATCTTCTATATTTTCTTCTTCCATACGTTGCCTTTATTTTGTATATTAGAATCTCAAAATAATTTTTTCTTATTAATAATTTTTTTCATAATCAGGCTCTCCAAAAATGGAGAGTTTTTTATTTCTGCACTTTGTTTTTTCCGACTATAAATATGGTCTCAGGCACAGCCTGTCCTTAACGGTATGTTGGTACGTTTATGACGATAGGAATAAACCAAGTGGTCCTTTTGTGGCGGAAACCGGAAACGTAACGAAGTGTAGTTGTAGGTTTTTGACGTCAATAGGTACTACTTGCCCGTATTATATACTAAATATTTAACGCTAATTTACATAATTTCCTTTTATCATGCAACATAAGCCTATTTTAATCAGGTGCAGCTCCTCCTGTTCCGGAACCTCGCTCAGTTCTACCCTCTCAGAAAATCACTTAGAAATGGAATACTTCAGATCAGCTCACTGACCTTAAGCCGAAATGAAAACACTCCAAACATTCTGCAAAAAAGAAAGGGTAAAAAGAGAAAAGCTGAAGGGAAAATTTTGGGAACGATATCGCCCTGATCAGAGAGCCGGGCAGCTCACATTTTCAGCACTCAAATAATAGAATTTATCTATTAAAATTTATTATGTAACGCATAACAACCGCGCACCCAGGTCGACTTATAAAAACTCGTTTTTCGTTCTTTTTGTTTTCATTCATCACGCACATGACAGGATGGCAGAAAAATTTTTTCACAATAGATCAGATAAAATTCCTTTTGAACAAACGTTATTTTTAAAAGATTTATTACTTTATTATTTTATTATTTTAACACCTTACAAATATTTGATTTTCAATAGTTTATAAATTTTAAAACGACTTTTTATAAGCTAAAAACGACTTTTTATAAGCTAAAAACGACTTTTTATAAGCTAAAAACGACTTTTTATAAGCTAAAAACGACTTTTTATAAGTTTATTTCGCTATTTATTTATGACAGATGTTTTTATATGTCGTTTTTGTTTCTATATTTGTTTTTCAAAATTTAAATCATGGAATTAATTGATTCTAATTCTTCAGATAAACTAGTTTATCAACATAACGTAATAACATCCGGAAGATATGATTATTCTGCTTGTATGCTTGATATTCTTTTTATGGTGCTTTCCTGCCTTGAAAAAGATAAATTAGAGTATACCATCCATACACATGATATTGAAGAAATAACAGGTCGTAAATGGAACTATAAGCAACTAAGAGATGCAACAGCAGAAATAGGTAGCAGACTATTTGAAATTGAAACTCCTGAAAGATATCGTCAACTTTGGTTATTTGAATATGTTGATTACATGAAGGGAACAGGTTCTTTTAATATAAAAATCAATGAAAGCGCTAAACCTTACTTCTTTGATCTGAAAAATAATTTCACAGCTCTGCAGTTAAAATCTGTATTAAACTGCTCTTCAAAGTATGCTAAAAGATTATATGCTATTGCTCGACAATGGCGGAGCGTTGGAACAAAGCGTTTTGAAATTCAAGAACTGAAACAAATGCTTGGATTGATCGACAAAAAAGGGAATGAACAGTTTGAAAGAATAAGCGATTTTAAAATCAAAGTTCTTGATATCGCTAGAAAACAAATTTCTGAGAATACTGATATTGAATTAGATTATGAACTTAAAAAAAGAGGTAGGGAATTCTACTGGATCACTTTGCATATAAATTCTCAA
>NZ_QEHP01000057.1:0-110129 GCF_003094695.1 Chryseobacterium sp. HMWF035
AACAATCTGGGATACAAAACTGCTAAAAGACGTATCGCTATGGAGCTAAGGGATATGATTACAGCTGTATTAATCATTTTTGCAGGAGGAAATCCAGAAAAGAGCTCAGACAGACCGCTCAATCGGGGCTAGATTGCGGTCTTTTGTTTTCAGTATTTGCATTAATATCAGAAAACATCCGCACAATCTGCAAAATCAGCGAGAGATATAAAAATCAGTTCATAAAAGAATATTTTCAAGCTTCGCGTAGCAAATATATTTGCCTTTGCTTACTAAACTAAGGATCCTGAATAAGAATTCTTTGCGGTTAAATAAAACATCTGCATCATCCGCAAAATCAGCGAGAGATATAAAATTAAAAATCAATTCAAAAAAGAATATTTTCCAAGCTTCGCGCCGCAAATACATTTGCCTCTGCTTACTAAACTAAGAATCCTCAATAAGAATTCTTTGCGTTAAAATTAAAACATCTTTGTCATTAGCAAAATCAAAAACTTCAGACTTTCCTCCTTCACAAAAAATTTTGCCCATTTCAAAAAAATGTCTAACTTCGTCCCATACTTTAGGGGTGTCTGTTGAACAAACGGGCTGAGAATTTACCCTTTGAACCTGATTTCTAGATCATACTAGCGTAGGGAAAAGTGAGATGACTTTGCTGTACATTCTATTGTACAATAATGGGCATTCCTAAAGTGTTTTTAAAAATTTAGGAATGGAGCTCACAATCAATCACACGACAAAAAAGTTCGAAAAACTTCCCGAAAATCTGGAAGCGCTTCTTGCTATGGAATTACCTGAAAAGAAAAAAGGAATTGCTGTAGCACTCAACAACCGTATCATTCCCCAGTCATTCTGGGCGGAAACATTTCTCAACGACAAAGATTCAGTTTTAATTATCACAGCCACTCAGGGTGGTTAAAAAAAATATTTTTATGGCTCATAACATCACACGTTCACCATTTCCGAACTCAAAAAAAATCTATGTTGAAGGGAAAATTCACCCGATCCATGTAGCGATGCGCGAAATCCAGCTTAGTCCGACAAAACTAAGCAACGGAAAAATGGATGAAAATCCTCCTGTTACCATTTATGATACATCAGGACCTTATACCGACGAAAATTTTGAGATCAATATAGAAAAAGGACTTCCAAGAATCCGCGAACAGTGGATTTTAAACAGGAATGACGTGGAAATTCTTGACGGAATCACTTCTGAATACGGAAAAGCCCGCCTTGCAGATTCAAAATTAGATCAACTTCGCTTTTCATATAATCATAAACCTAAAGTAGCCAAAGAAGGTAAAGAAGTCACCCAGTTGTATTACGCAAAACAGGGCATCATCACTCCCGAAATGGAATATATTGCCATCAGAGAAAATCAAAGAATTGAGCAATTGGATTCCGTTTCAAAAGAAATGGCTTTCCAACATCCGGGAAACAGTTTCGGTGCAAAAACACCAAAGAATAAAATTACACCTGAATTTGTAAGAGACGAAATCGCAGCCGGAAGAGCCATTATTCCCAACAACATCAATCATCCCGAAAGCGAACCTATGATTATCGGGCGGAATTTTTTAGTTAAAATTAATGCCAACATCGGAAACAGTGCCGTTTCGTCAAGCATTGAAGAAGAAGTGGAAAAAGCAGTCTGGGCTTGTCGATGGGGCGCAGATACGATTATGGACTTATCAACCGGAAAAAACATCCACGAAACCAGAGAGTGGATCATTAGAAACAGTCCGGTTCCCATTGGTACCGTTCCCATTTATCAGGCTTTGGAAAAAGTAAAAGGCATTGCAGAAGATTTAACGTGGGAGATTTTTAAAGATACCTTGATCGAACAGGCAGAACAGGGCGTTTCTTACTTCACAATCCACGCAGGAGTTTTACTGAGATATATCCATTTAACAGCAAAACGGGTGACAGGAATTGTTTCCAGAGGGGGTTCAATTATGGCAAAATGGTGCTTATTTCATCACAAAGAAAACTTCTTATATACACACTTCGAGGAAATCTGCGAAATCATGAAAAAATATGACGTTGCCTTTTCTTTGGGTGATGGTCTTCGTCCCGGTTCAATTGCCGATGCCAATGACGAAGCGCAGTTTGCAGAGCTTGAAACTTTAGGCGAATTAACGAAAATCGCATGGAAACACAATGTTCAGGTGATGATCGAAGGTCCCGGTCACGTCCCGATGCATATGATTAAAGAAAATATGGAGAAGCAGTTGGAAGTTTGTGCTGAAGCTCCGTTTTACACTTTGGGACCTTTAACAACAGATATTGCACCGGGTTACGACCACATCACTTCAGGAATCGGAGCGGCAATGATCGGTTGGTTTGGTTGTGCCATGTTGTGTTACGTTACGCCGAAAGAACATTTGGGACTCCCGAACAAAGAAGATGTAAAAGTGGGAGTGATTACGTATAAATTGGCGGCTCATGCTGCGGATTTGGCGAAAGGACATCCCGGAGCACAATACAGAGACAATGCGTTGAGTAAAGCGAGATTCGAATTCCGGTGGGAAGATCAGTTCAATCTTTCGTTGGATCCTGAAACCGCGAGATCTTATCACGATGAAACGCTTCCGGCAGACGGAGCAAAAGTAGCTCACTTCTGTTCGATGTGCGGACCCAAATTCTGCTCCATGAAAATTACCCAGGAAATTCGGGAATCTGCCGAACAGGGAATGCTGGATAAATCACAGGAATTCATCGAAAAAGGAAAGGAAATTTATATATGATTATCGTTATCACTTCTGAAGAACTGGTTCAGAATGAAACTGAAATCATCAATGCATTATTTCAGGAAGGATTGGATTTGCTTCATGTCAGAAAACCTTTTATCCATTCAGATGAAATGACGGATTTTATCCAAAACATACATTCTGAATTTCATCACCAATTGGTTTTGCACAGTCATTACGATTTGGCTGAACGTTTTAATATTTCAAGATTTCATTTCAGAGAAATTGACAGACAGAATGAATTGTATAAATCTTTCACAGATCAAACGATTTCCACTTCTGTTCATGATATTAAAACTTTTAATGAATTATCTGAGGATTGGGAATATGCTTTTATCAGTCCGGTTTTTCCGAGTATTTCAAAAAAAGGATACGGAGAAAACTCGAATATTTTGAATGAGATTCAAAAACGGAATCATCCAAACGTAAAACTGATTGCTTTGGGAGGGATTCATGAAAAAAATATCAGCGAAGTTTTCAACAGCAGAGTAGACGGAGTCGCTTTGTTGGGAGCAATTTGGGAGAGCAATAATCCTATAGATATTTTCAAAAAATGCAGAAAGAGCGTCCTTTCGTAATGAGCATTGCCGGTTTCGATCCAAGTGGCGGAGCCGGTGTATTGGCAGATATTAAAACATTTGAACAGTTAAAAGTTCAGGGATTGGCAGTCTGTACGGCAATGACTTTACAAACAGAGTCCGAATTTTATACGCTTCAATGGCAGCCGATAGATGAAATTTTATCAGCGATCAATGTTTTAATGAAAAAATATAAAGTGGAAGCGGTGAAAATCGGAGTGGTAAAAGATGCCAAATTTTTAGCTCAGATTGTAGAAAAACTTAAATCGATTAATCCTGAAGTAAAAATTGTCTGGGATCCGGTTTTAAAAAGCACATCGGAATTTTCTTTTTTTGATTTGAATACCATTTCCGAGCTTAAAAATGTTTTAGACCAGATTGATTTAATCACACCCAACTATTATGAGTACAGCGTTTTGAAAGAACATCATCTTTTTGAACCATCAGAAAATGGATGTTCCGTATTAATAAAAGGCGGACATCGGGAAGATAAAATCGGAACAGATATTTTAATTCAAAACGGGAAAGAAATATTTATTGAACCGAGTGAGGCGTTTTCTGTTTTTTATCCGAAACACGGTTCCGGATGTGTGCTTTCATCTGCAATTGCAAGTCATTTAGCAAACGAAGAAAACTTAGAAAATGCCTGCCGAAAAGGAAAACTGTATATCGAAAAATTTTTAACAAGCAATCCAACTTTACTAGGTTTTCATTCTTAAAATGTATCATTAAAAATCTCTATCATTTGCTGAATGAAATGCCGTTGCGAACGAAAAATATGCAGAAGATTTTTAAAACTAACCTTGCGTCTTCTTCGCGCTAAAAAGAAAATTATATTAAATAAATAATGGAAAAATTACAATACATCTCTCAAGGTTCAAAATTAGAAGATCAGGAGATAAACATCCGAAAAGCTCTTGATTCTGGCGCAAAATGGATTCAGGTTCGCTGGAAAAATACACCCGAAAAAGATTTCATCAGACTCTGTGAAATTTCAAAAAAATTATGTGCAGATTATCAGGCTGTTTGTATCATCAACGATCATGTTCAGATCGCGAAAGACGTTGATGCGGATGGAGTTCATCTGGGATTGAAAGATATGTCGGTAGAAAAGGCTAGACATGTTTTGGGAGAAAATAAAATCATCGGAGGAACAGCCAATACTTTTTCAGATATTCTTCAAAGAATGGTCGAACGCTGCGATTACATCGGATTAGGTCCGTTGAGATTTACTTCCACCAAAGAACAATTAAGTCCGATATTAGGATTCGAAGGTTATGGTGAAATCATCAATAGCTTAAAAGAAAAATCTATTGAGATTCCAAAAATTTTTGCCATTGGCGGAGTGGTTTTGGAGGATATCAAACAGTTACAACAAATCGGAATTTATGGCGTTGCTGTTTCCGGGCAGATTACCAGTCAGCCTTCTGTAATTAATGAATTCAGAAGCATTTTAGAATCCAATTAACGATTACAAACATCTAAATTAAAAAGTAAATATGAAAAATCAACCTTTAAAAATAGCCGACAGAATCTTTGAATCGCGATTATTCTTAGGAACAGGAAAATTCGGAAGCCTGTCGGAAATGACGGATTCCATCATCGCCTCAGAAAGCGAATTGGTAACCATGGCTTTGAAAAGAATCGATGCCCATTCTTCGGAAGACGATATTTTAAGCGCATTAAAACCGACAAAATCTCACCTTTTACCCAATACTTCAGGAGCAAGAACTGCCAAAGAAGCTGTTTTGGCGGCACAGTTGGCAAGAGAAGCACTGGAAACCAACTGGGTGAAACTGGAAATCCATCCCGATCCGAAATATCTGTTACCCGATCCTATTGAAACATTGTATGCAACAGAGGAACTGGCAAAATTAGGGTTTGTCGTGATGCCTTATATTCATGCAGATCCTGTTCTGTGCAAACGTTTGGAAGATGCCGGAACAGCCGTTGTCATGCCTTTAGGAGCGCCAATAGGAACTAATAAAGGACTAAAAACATTGGATTTTTTAGAAATCATTATTGCTCAAAGTAATGTTCCGGTAGTCGTGGATGCGGGAATTGGTGCGCCTTCGGATGCGGCAAAAGCAATGGAAATGGGAGCCGATGCAGTTTTGGTAAATACGGCAATTGCGGTGGCGAAGAATCCGGTAAATATGGCATTGGCATTCAAAGAGGGTGTGATTGCCGGAAGAAGAGCTTTTGAATCCGGTTTGGGCGCAATTTCACATCACGCCGAAGCATCAAGTCCGCTGACTGCCTTTTTATTTGATTAAAATTAAATATAATGAAGAGTTTTAAAGATTTTTTTGAAAAATACCAATGGGATGAGGTAAAAACGAAACTTGAAAAAGTAACATTAACCGATGTTGAAAAAAGTCTTCAGAAAAAGAATAAAACCATAGACGATTTTTTGAATTTTCTGTCGCCGGTTGCGGCTCAAAAACTGGAAGCAATGGCAAAAATGGCTCAACAGCTTACCCAAAAGCGTTTCGGAAAAACCATTCAGTTGTATGCGCCGCTATATTTGAGTAACGAATGTCAGAATATCTGTACTTACTGCGGTTTCAGTCTGGATAATTCCATTAAAAGGAAAACACTTTCTGACACCGAAATTCTGATTGAAGCCTCCGTTTTAAAATCAATGGGCGTGAATCATGTTTTGCTGGTAAGCGGTGAAGCCAATAAAACCGTCGGAATCGATTATTTTCTGAATGCCATACAGCTTTTAAAGCCTCATTTTGCGAATATTTCGATTGAAGTACAGCCTTTATCTGAAGAAGAATACCGACGGGTTCATGAATCAGGAGTACATGCAGTTTTGGTTTATCAGGAAACCTATCATCAGGAAGTTTATAAAGAATATCATCCGAAAGGAAAAAAGTCGAATTTCGAATTTCGTCTGGAAACGCCCGACAGAATTGGAAAAGCCGGAATTCATAAAACAGGACTCGGCGTTTTACTGGGGCTGGAAGATTGGCGGGTGGACAGTTTTTTCAACGCCTTACACATCGATTATCTTCAGAAGCAATACTGGAAAAGCAGATATTCAGTTTCATTTCCGCGCCTCCGACCGGCGGAAGGAATTATTGAACCGAATTTCATCATGTCCGACAGAGATTTATTACAGCTCATCTGTGCTTACCGGATCTGGAATGAAGATTTGGAGATTTCTATTTCCACAAGGGAAAATGAAAAATTCAGAAATAACATTATTTCCTTGGGTGCAACAGCGATGAGTGCCGCTTCTAAAACCAATCCGGGAGGTTATGCGGTAGATAAAGAGTCGTTGGAACAGTTCGTAACCAGTGATGAAAGAAGCATGGGGGAAATCAAAAATAGCATTAAAAAAGCAGGCTACGATCCGGTAATGAAAGATTGGGATGTGGTTTATAGCGGAATTTAAATTAGAAATTTGAACCATTAAGATTTTATTAAGGAGTTAAGTTTAATTAAGAAAATATTTAAAAATATTTTTTTAGTAATTCAGCTTATTTTTATTTGCTTGCAAATACTTAATCTTTCTAAACTCCTTAATAAAATCTTAATGGTTCAAATAAAAATAATCAATGAAAAAAGAAGACATCTTCGGAAGATACAGCCGACAGATTTTCATAGAAGAAATCGGTCTGGAAGGTCAAAGGAAAATAATGAATTCTAAAGTTTTGGTGATTGGAGCCGGAGGTTTGGGAAGCTCAGTTATTCAATATTTGGCTGCTGCAGGTGTCGGAACTTTGAGTGTTGTGGATTTTGATGAGGTGGAACTCCATAATTTAAACCGACAAATTATTCACAATGAAAAAACGGTCGGAATTTCTAAAGTAAAAAGTGCCGAAATGTTTGTCAGAAATCTAAATCATCAAATTAAATTCGTTGGAATTGAACAAAAAATAGATGAATCAAACTCAGAAGAATTGATTTCCGGATTTGATATCATTATTGATGGTTCCGATAATTTTAAAACGAGATATTTAGTTAATGATACCTGTGTACAATTGAAAAAGCCTTTGGTGTATGGAAGTATTCTCGGTTTTTCAGGACAGGTCGCGATTTTTAATTATAATGGCAGCAAAAATTTAAGAGATATTTTTCCGGAACCGCCTTTTGATGAGTCTCTTCCGGATTGCGACAGTTTAGGCGTTTTGGGAGCGTTGCCCGGAATTGTAGGAAGCATGATGGCGAATTTAGCTTTAAAAACAATCACAAATTTACCATTGCAGTTGAATCAACTAACATTGATTGATACATTGAATTGGAGATTCCAGACGATTGATTTCTAGTTTAAACACTAATGACACAAATATTTTTGCACAAACCGCACAAATTTTCGAAGTTTTGGCTAAAGCCTTTCTTTGGGGCATAAAAAAAATCGGATTAAATTCCGCTCGTATCGATTAAACACTAATGACACAAATGTTTTTGCACAAATCGCACAAATTTTTTAAGTTTTGGCTAAAGCCTTTCTTTGGGGCGTAAAAAAAAGCGGACTAAAGTCCGCTCCTATTGATAAAATAAATACTTATTAGTTTCAATTTTGCTTAATCATTATAAATCAAAATTATTCGTGAAATTTGTGTAAAGTATTTGTGCAATTTGTGTTTAAATAAAAAACTACTGTCCCTGCTGCATCACACCGCCATTTTCATCTTTCTTCGTCTGATTCAGAATATTGGCATCTTCTTTTGCCAATTTATTCTTCGTCGGGATTTTGTAATTAACCGATAATCCGAAATTTCTTGAGTCGTATTTCGTTCTCAGCATAACGGTTTCTCCTGAAGGCGGATTGGAGCGAACCTGCATCAATTGTCCGTTGAAAATATCATTGGCAAATACAGAAACCGTCAAACGGTTATCCATAAACTTCTTCGTAAGCGTAAGATCCACAGAATTGTTGAATGGTTTTTCTGCGGTGAAATAAAAATACCCTGCTTTTGGAGTCAGATAACTGTAATTGGCTGTCAGTTTGATCTCTTTCGGTAAAATGATCTGCGTCATCAGATTCAGAATCCAGAATCCTTTATTGTTCAGATTGTCAATATCATGCTTCTGATAACCTGCGTAAATGTACATGAAGTTGATCTTATCCGGATTGAAATTAAACTTCATGATTTCGCTCAGCGGTTTGCTGAAAATCATGAAAGGAACCGGTAATCCAACATTGAAATTGTGGATTTTCATTTCAGAAATATTAATCTGCTCGTTGAACAGATTTTTTCCGTCTTTTCTGATGATCTGCGCTACCTGATTTTTCGCTGAACTTACACTGTATCCGATAAATGCATAATCGAAAGCCGAAATTTTTATTTCATAATTATCAAAAATCGTTGGCTGAAGATTCGGGTTTCCCGTTACCTGCGTATTCGGTCCCTGAAATGTGGTGTTGTTTGGGTTTAAGGCAGAAATACTCGGCAAATTGATCTTTTTATTGTAATTCGCTGCTACGTATACCTGATTCATCAGATTGTACTGAACACTTGCGTTCGGGAACAATTTAAACTTGTTAAAAGGAAGAAGATCTGCCTCAATAAGATTTTTGTTGTTGTAATATCTTGTAACACCGGAAATATCATAATTTTCAGCACGCGTTCCCAAAATAAAATCAAACTTTTTCAGCTTAGCCTGAAACTCCAGATAAGTTGCTGTTGTCTGTCTGGTGTATTCTAAATTCGTGATTCCTTTGCTTTCCGTATCAAAATTCTGATGCTCGTACAATCCTCCCAAACTTACTTTTCCGCCGTCCAAAATCTTTAAAGGCTGAGAATAATCTACCTTAAAATTGGCGATTTCCATATCCGATTTGTTGTTCAGTTTATTAGAAAAAGGAATTCTGGGACTATTTTCAACAGGATTGGTATAAACCACATCTGTAAAAATATTATCCTGAATAAATCTACTGTCGGATTTTGTAAAACCAAACTGGAAATCCAGCTTCTGAGATTTTTCTGTAAAACGTTTCTGATAGGTTACCACAGCTTCCTGTCTTACATTATCGGTATGAGCTGCATCAAAGGATGAAAAATTTCCTTCTCTGATAATATTTGGATTCAGATAATACGGAAGATCAGCAAGTCCGTTGCTGGCTGTATAATTATCATTGTTATTATGGTAAATATCATAATTTAAAAGCAATCTGTCCTGTCCGAGATCAAAAGTAAGCCCGGATTTTGCAAAATATCCTCTTCCTACTCTGTCCGTATTGCTTAACATCAGATTGTCCTGATTGCTGTTCAGCATACTTTCACGGTAATTCTGCCCAACATTCAGTTGCCATCCGAAAATTTTATTTCTCGCATTCAGATTTAAAGAGTTGCTTGTTCTGCTTCTGAATTTATCATAATTCGTAAACGAATAATTTCCGGAATAGGTTGCCGTTAAATATTTATTCGCATTTTTATTGGTAATAATATTCATGATCGCACCGCCTGAAGTGGCAGGAAATTCCGCACCGGGTTGTGTGATCACTTCAATTCGGTCTACAGAATTGGCGGGCATTCCTTCAAGAAAAGAATTTAGCTCATTGGAAGTAATGTTCAAAGGTCTTCCGTTCAAATAAACATCCAGAACTTTTCCCTGATACATCATTCCTGCGATATCGGTAGAAACCAAACCGGGAAGTTTTTTGATGCCTTCCAGAACGTTTCCGTTATTAAGCTGCGGCTGTTCCGAAAAATCGAAAATCGTACGGTCGGCTTTTTGTTCAACGGCTTTTTTAGTTTTGGTGATGGTTACTCCTTCAATTTGTTTTTCTTTGGTTACCTGGTTATTCGTTTTTTCCTGGGCAAAAGAAAAGATGCTGCCCAAAAGTGATAACGCAATAATTGCTTTTTTCATAATGTCTTTCTGATATTCTATTAGACAATGAAAAAAGTACTTTTGTTACATTTTTATTCACTTAAATTTAAAATCTATACCCTGCTGAAATAAAGAGGCGGAATAATCCACCATACTGATCTCTGTCTGAAGCAGATAAATTTTTAACAATTCCGGCTTCCAGACCAGCTTCCACAAAGAGATTTGATAGAAATACATATTTTTCTCCAACTCCGGCTCCGATTCCTAAAGATGATCCCCATTTCTCATTATTTAAAGTCTGACCATTATCGTCAAGCGGAGAATATTTGTTTCTGTTGTAAATAGCTAATGCTTCAATAAAAAAATCTTTTGCAATACCTTCATTGTCTGTGTAAAATCTATAATATGGCATAACCGTATATTTTTCTTTCCATTGGTATATAAAATAACTTCCTATTCCGGCATTGTAATTAATAATTCGTTCATATCCAATATCAATTCTTGATTTAAATATTCCAAAGGCATTAATTTTTACTTCGTTGTTTTCCTGAGCGAAAGAGAGTAGAGGAAGAAACGATAAAAGCAGTAAAAGTTTTTTCATAGTTCAGTTTTACTCTTAGTTTTTAAAGCCTAAAAATAAGCTAAATCAATATAAAACAAAAAGCAACTTCAATCTGAAGTTGCTTTTTTATGATTAATTATATCTAACAATTAATTTTTCTCCTGTTGTTTGATCAGATTCAAAGCAGAACCTGCCTTAAACCAGTCAATTTGCTGATCGTTGTAAGTGTGGTTTGCCATAACAATATCCTTCGTGCCATCTGAATGGATGAATTCTAAAGTCAGTTGTTTTCCCGGAGCAAACTGATCAAGATCCAGGAAGTTGATCACATCATCTTCCAGAATTTTATCATAATCTGCTTCATTGGCAAAAGTAATTCCCAACATTCCCTGTTTTTTCAGGTTGGTTTCATGAATTCTTGCAAACGATTTTACCAAAACAGCTTTTACGCCCAAATGTCTCGGTTCCATTGCTGCGTGTTCTCTTGAAGAACCTTCCCCGTAGTTTTGGTCTCCCACAACGATGGATGGAATTCCTGCGGCTTTATAATCTCTCTGTACAGCAGGAACTTCTCCGTATTCTCCTGTAAGCTGATTTTTAACTTTATTGGTTTCCATGTTGAACGCATTAACTGCTCCGATCAACATATTATTTGAAATATTATCAAGGTGACCTCTGTATTTCAGCCATGGTCCAGCCATAGAAATGTGGTCGGTAGTGCATTTTCCAAAAGCTTTTATTAAAAGTCTTGCTCCTGTAATATTTTTGCCATCCCAAGCCGGAAATTCTTCCAGTAACTGAAGTCTGTCTGAAGTTGGGCTTACATTTACCTGAACAGAAGATCCGTCTTCAGAAGGCGCCTGATAACCATTGTCATCCACAGCGAATCCTTTTTCCGGTAATTCAAAACCTTTAGGCTCGTCTAATTTAATCTGCTCTCCGGCTTCGTTGGTTAAAGTATCGGTAATCGGATTAAAATCCAGTCTGCCCGAAATTGCCACAGCCGCTACCATTTCCGGAGAAGCTACGAAAGCGTGGGTATTTGGATTTCCGTCTGCTCTTTTTGCAAAGTTTCTGTTGAAAGAGTGAATGATCGAATTCTTTTCACCTTTTTCAGCGCCTTCTCTGTCCCATTGTCCGATACAAGGTCCGCAGGCGTTTGTAAAGATTCTTGCATTCTCAAATTTTCTGAATGAATTCAGGAAACCGTCTCTTTCTGCGGTAAATTTCACCTGCTCAGAACCCGGATTAATTCCTAAAATAGCTTTTGGTTTTACTCCTTTTGCTACTGCGTCTTCCACGATAGAAGCTGCTCTTGATAAATCTTCGTAGGACGAATTGGTACAAGAGCCAATCAATGCCCATTCTACTTCTAAAGGCCATCCGTTGGCTTCTGCTTTTGCTCTGAATTCAGAAACAGGCGTTGCCAAATCCGGAGTGAAAGGTCCGTTTAAGTGAGGAGTCAGTTCAGAAAGATTAATTTCAATTAGCTGATCAAAATACTGTTCAGGATTTGCATACACTTCAGGATCTCCTGTTAAATGTTCTGCAATCTGATCTGCCGCATCTACAACATCCTGTCTTCCGGTAGACGAAAGGTATCTTCTCATGGAATCATCATACCCGAAAGTAGAAGTCGTTGCTCCGATTTCCGCTCCCATGTTACATATGGTTCCTTTACCTGTCGCTGAAAGAGATTGTGCTCCTTCTCCGAAATATTCTACGATGCAGCCTGTTCCTCCTTTTACAGTAAGAATTCCTGCCACTTTTAAAATTACGTCCTTTGCGGAAGTCCAGCCGGACATTTTACCGGTTAGTTTTACCCCGATTAGTTTAGGCATTTTAAGTTCCCAAGCCATTCCCGCCATTACATCTACTGCATCTGCGCCGCCAACTCCGATGGCAACCATTCCTAAACCTCCTGCGTTTACGGTATGAGAGTCCGTTCCGATCATCATTCCTCCCGGGAAAGCATAGTTTTCCAGTACAACCTGATGGATAATTCCGGCTCCCGGTTTCCAGAAACCGATTCCGTACTTATCACAAACCGAACTCAGGAAATTGAAAACTTCCGAGTTTTTGTTGATACCTTCCTGTAAATCTGCTTCTGCACCTACTCTTGCCTGAATAAGGTGATCGGCGTGAGCGGTAGAAGGAACAGCCACTTTTGCTTTTCCTGCCTGCATAAACTGTAGCAGCGCCATTTGTGCCGTTGCATCCTGCATCGCTACTCTGTCCGGTGCGAAATCTACATAAGAATTTCCTCTTTCGTGTGCCTGTGTTGCGTTTCCTTCCCAAAGGTGGGTGTAAAGGATTTTTTCTGAAAGGGTAAGAGGTTTTCCCACTACTTTTCTTGCCGCAGCAATTCTTTCCGGGTAACGCTCGTACACTTTTTTGATCATATCAATATCAAAAGTCATATCTGAATTTATTTTTCTTCTGTTTTAATTATTTGCTCTTTGCTATTAAATTAATTAACATCATTAAATTATCAAATTCTATTCCTGTATGCTTTTAAAAAGGATAAAAAATGATAAATAATTCTGAAATTTCCAACCTTCAAGTTAAGAAAAAATAAAATTTTTGTGATTGATCTAAGTTAAAATAATTTTTGCAGATCTTTAAATGGAAAGATTCTACATCTTTACGAGTAAAATCTTTCAATTCTATAAATTGTTAAAACAGCCTTTACGGCTTATCTGTAAGCTTTTTAGTGAGCGCTTGTACTTGTAAGTTCTTTAATAGAAGGAACGAAAGTAGTAAGGTCGATCCCTTCAACCGCTGTTTTATACTCATCGATGCTAGGAATTCTTCCCATAATCGCAGAAAGTACAACCACCGGAGTTGAAGCTAATAGAGATTCTCCTTTTTTACGTTCAGAATCTTCAACCACTCTGCCTTGGAAAAGACGTGTAGAAGTGGCTAAAACCGTATCTCCTTTTGCTGCTTTTTCCTGATTCCCCATACAAAGGTTACATCCCGGTCTTTCAAGATACATCATGTTTTTGTATTCAACACGTGCTTCGCCTTTAGGAGCATTATCGTCAAACTCAAAACCTGAATATTTCTCTAAAAATTCCCAGTCACCTTCAGCTTTTAATTCATCAATGATGTTATAGGTAGGAGCAGCCACCACAAGCGGTGCTTTAAATTCTACGGTACCGTTTTGTTTTTCAATGTTTTTAAGCATCTGAGAAACAATTTTAAGATCTCCTTTGTGAACCATACAAGATCCTACGAAACCAAGATCTACTTTTTTCTCACCACCATAATACGTTAAATCTCTGATGGTATCGTGCGTATATCTTTTAGAAACATCTTCGTTGTTTACATCCGGATCGGCGATCATCGGTTCTACGATGGCATCAAGATCTACAACAACTTCAGCGTAATATTTAGCATTGGAATCAGGAGTCAGAGCAGGTTTTTCACCGGATCTGATTTCCTCAATTCTTTTATTAGCCTTGTCAATTAATCCCTGAAGAACCTGATTGTGGTTATCCATTCCTTTATCGATCATAATCTGGATTCTGCTTTTTGCAATTTCCAGAGACTCGATTAAAGTAGCATCTTCAGAAATATTGATGGAAGCTTTTGCTTTCATTTCAGCCGTCCAGTCTGTGAAGGTAAATGCCTGATCTGCAGGAAGTGTTCCGATGTGAACTTCAATAATTCTTCCCTGAAATACGTTCTCTCCTCCGAACTGTTTCAGCATCTGAGCCTGAGTTGCATGAACCACATCACGGAAATCCATATGCTCTTTCATGGTTCCTTTGAATGTAACTTTTACAGATTCCGGAATTGGCATTGAAGCTTCTCCCGTTGCCAAAGCAAGGGCAACAGTTCCTGAGTCTGCTCCGAAAGCAACTCCTTTAGACATTCTCGTGTGAGAATCTCCTCCGATGATGATTGCCCATTCGTCTACGGTAATATCGTTAAGAACTTTGTGAATAACGTCCGTCATCGCGTGATATTCGCCTTTCGGGTCACGTGCAGTGATCAAACCGAATTCGTTCATGAATTTCATTAATTTAGGAATATTAGCCTGTGCTTTTTTATCCCAAACTGAAGCGGTGTGACATCCGGACTGGTAAGCTCCGTCTACTACCGGAGAAATTACCGTTGCAGCCATAGATTCCAGTTCCTGAGCGGTCATTAAACCTGTAGTATCCTGAGAACCTACGATGTTTACTTTCACACGTACATCAGATCCTGCATGTAAGATTTTACCCGGAGTTTTCCCTACTGCATTTCTGTTGAAGATTTTTTCAACCGCAGTAAGACCTTGTCCTTCGTGAGAAATTTCTTTAGAAGGTGCAAAAACAACCGGAGCTTCGATGCCTAAAACTTCAGCAGCGAATGTCTGTAATTTTTTACCGAACACGATAGCGTAAGATCCACCCGCTTTAATGAATTCCATTTTCTGCGGTGTGAAAGATTTTGTAAGATCGATAAGTTCCTGATCTCCGTTGTATAATTTTTTCTCTTTGGTATTGATGGTTAAAACCGTTCCCGTTGCAACAGAATAAGTCTGCTCAAGAATAGGTTCGCCTTCTTCGTTAAGAACAGCTTTTCCGTTTTCGTCTACTTTCTTTACCCAGTTTTTAAGATCGATTCCGATACCTCCGGTTACGTCTACTGTTGTAAGGAAAATTGGTGAAATTCCGTTGGTACCTCCAACGATAGGGGCAATATTTACGAAAGGAATATAAGGACTTGCCTGTTTTCCTGTCCAGAGTGCAACGTTGTTTACACCGGACATACGCGAAGAACCAACTCCCATTGTTCCTTTTTCTGCGATAAGCATTACACTTGCATCCGGATGTTTTGCCTGTAAAGCTTTGATTTCTTCCTGCGCCTGAGGCGTAATCATGCATTTACCGTGTAATTCGCGGTCTGATCTTGAGTGTGCCTGATTACCCGGAGAAAGTAAGTCGGTAGAAATGTCTCCTTCACCTGCGATGAAAGTAACCACTTTAATTTCTTCAGCAACTTCAGGAAGTTTTGTAAAGAATTCTGCCTTTGCATAGCTTTCCAGAATTTCTTTTGCAATTTCGTGCCCAGTATTGAAGGCTTCCTTCAGACGGGTTGTATCTGCTTCATATAGGAAAACCTGTGTTTTCAGTACTTCTGCAGCCTGTCTTGCGATATTTTCATCGTTTCCTAAAGCCAGATCCAGCAATACTTCGATAGATTTTCCACCTTTCATGTGGGATAACAATTCGAAAGCAAAAACCGGAGAGATTTCTTCTACTACAGATTCACCAAGAATAATTTCTTTTAAAAATTTAGCTTTTACACCGGCTGCACTCGTAGTTCCGGGTAATGTGTTGTAAATAAAAAATTTAAGAGAATCAGCCCTGTATTCGTTTGCTGTATCTTTAATCTGTGCGATGATCTCGCTTAATAATTCTGCACTGTCAATCGGCTTTGGATGAAGCCCCTGAGTTTTTCTTTCTTCAATCTCTTGGATGTAATCCTGATAAATATTCATAATAATAGAAATCTTTTCAATCTTAATCGGATGATAATCAATCTTATTCTAAGGAAGATTATCATCGTGTGTTTTCCGGCAGAGTTATTATTTTTTTGTTTATTTGATCTAAGCAAGAAGCTGAAATTTTTAGATAGAATATTAAAAATGACTTCTTTAAGACATCTGTCATAATAAATGCCTGAAAACGTGCCCAAATTTACGGAATTTTACAATTTTTTCAAGTTTAAATTATTTAGATTCTTTATAAATATGTATTTTATATTTTCTATTTTTGGCGATATTTTTGCAAACAATTGATGATTATGAAAAATGTAGCTTCGGTTTTATTCCTTTTTATTTCGGTTTTTGTTTTTTCTCAGGCTAAAACAGTGAAGAAATTGCCTTCGAAGACAGGTTCTAAAACTGCGGTTAAAAAATCATCAGAAAAGGCAAAGCTTAATAGCAATTTTCCGATCATCAACGAAGAGCTTCCGCTTTTAATCCCGAAAAAACAGGATGGTAAATTCGGATATGTGAACCAAAAAGGAAAATTCATCATCCAGCCGGAATATCACATTGCGGTATTTTTCTATGAAGACTGTAATCTTCTGAACTCTCCAAATGTAAAACTCAGAAAATTCGGGACTGCGGATTATGCGACGGTAGAAAAAGATGAAATTTCTTACCGTGTCGACAGAACAGGCAAAAGGGTGTATCAGTATAAACAGTCCGATTTGGCAAAATGTCCTCACAAAGAATATGTTCAGCAGCTTTTTCAGGTGTATACGATGAATGGTTTTTTCGGAATTATCGAAAAAGCAACGTTTGAAAATCCTTATGATTATAAGCAGTTTAAAATTTATCCTCAATACGACTATCTTTTTATTTTAGAAGGCGATGATGTTGCCAATCCCATGATTATTGCTTCAAAAAATAATGTTTTCGGAGTGGTGGATGTGAATGGAAAGGTGATTATTCCGTTTGAATATTCTGATATTAAACGAAATTTTAGCTGGAAGCTTGGTAAAATGTTCGAGGTTTCAAAAGACAGTAAGAATTATTACTATGTAGATTCGCAGAATAAGACTTATTAGATTTAAACACGAATTGCACGAATCTTTTACAAATAGCACAAACCTTTAATCAAAATGATCTTGGTGAAAAAATAGGTTGAAAAACGTAATTTCCTACAGTTGGTAAATTTTTCGTAATTTCGCGGCTGAAATAAAGGGGTGCTGTAGCAAGCTGAGATTATACCCAATGAACCTGGAACGGGTAATGCCGTTTAGGGAAATTAAAAATGAGCAATAGGTAATGAGCAATGAGTAATCCTCATCATATTACTTATTACCGATTACTAATTACTCATCATAATCCGCCCCTTTTATTCATTAAATTTTAAAGATTTATAGAATGAAAGGATTATTTTTTTTAGGGCTTACCGTTGGCTCTTTCGCTTTTTTACAGGCACAGAATTCCGATTCCCTGAAAGTAAGGGAAATTGAAGCTGTTAATTTTACCAAAAGACTTCCTGTTGCCAAAGAAATCATCAATGTCCAGAAAGATTTGGACAGCAGAAATTTAGGACAGGATCTCCCGATTTTACTGAAGAATCAGACTTCCATCATTTCAACTTCAGATGCCGGAAACGGAGTGGGGTATACAGGATTCCGGATTCGTGGTGTTGCGGGAAGTGCCATCAATGTCATGATGAACGGCGTTCCGTACAATGATTCCGAAAGTCAGGGAACGTTTTTCGTGAATGTTCCGGATCTTACGAGTTCGGCATCACAGATTTTAATTCAGAGAGGGGTGGGAACTTCCAATAATGGTTCTGCAGCTTTTGGAGCAAGTATCAATGTACTTTCCAAAGATCCTGAAGAGAAGTTTTACTTTAAAACAGACGACAGTTACGGATCTTTCAACACCTATAAATACTCTGCAGAGATAGGTTCCGGAAAATTCTGGGGAAACCGTCTTTCTGTAATGGGAAGATATACCCACATCAATTCTGACGGATATATAGACCGCGCTTTTTCAAAATTAAATTCTTACAATCTGACCGCTTTGTATGAGGAAGGAAATACAAGAATTCGTCTGATGGCTTTCGGAGGAAAAGAAAAAACCTATCAGGCGTGGAACGGAATCGACCGGAAAACATGGGAAACCGATCCTAAATTTAATTATTCGGGAGCAATTTACGACCCAAACTGGGAAAACATCGTCGGATTTTACGATAACGAAACGGATAATTACCGACAAAATCATTATCAGTTGCTTTGGGAGCAGAAATTTAATGCTCAATGGAATTTAGAAACAACGGTACATTACACCAAAGGAAAAGGATATTATGAAAATTATAAGCAGGACGCTAAATTTTCGAAATATAATCTTCCTAACTTCATCAACGGTTCTCAAACCTTGACGAGAACAGATTTCATCAGAAAAAAATGGCTGGATAACGATTTTTATGGAGTTGTTTCCACGCTTTACGGAAAATTGGGAACTGTTGATGTGAACTTCGGAGCTGTTGCCAATCAATACTACGGAAGACATTTCGGAAATGTAACGGGCGTTTTTCTTCCTCAGATTGATGAACATGAATATTACAGAAACCGCTCTGTAAAAAATGAAATTTCAGGTTTTGCTAAAGCACTGGTAAGAATGAATGATTTTGAATTTTTCGGAGATCTGCAATTGAGAAATGTAGATTACGATACAAAAATCATCACGGCTGGAGATGGAGAAGGCGCTGATTTAAATAAAAACTGGCTGTTCTTTAATCCCAAAGCGGGAATCAATTATAAAATTTCAGCAGGAAAAATTTTCGTTTCCTATGCACATGCACACCGCGAACCGAACAGAGATGATCTTTTGGCAAACAATGAAGTGAAGGCAGAAAAGCTGCACGATTTCGAAGCCGGAGTAGAAAAGCAGTTCGGAAAAGTATCTTTTACCGCGAACTTATATTATATGTATTATGTAAATCAGTTGGTTTTAAATGGCGAACTGAATAATGTGGGTGCTTTCATCAGAACGAATTCCGGAAAAAGCTACAGAAGCGGAATCGAGCTTGGAGCTTTGGCAAAGCTTTCCAAACAGTGGGAACTTTCCGGAAATGTGAGTTTCAGCAACAACAGGAATTTAGATTTTAAAGTGGAAACAGAAACGGGTGTTAAAGATCTCGGAAATACGCAGATTTCTTTTTCTCCGGATGTGATTGCCAATTTAGGGTTAAAATTCAATCCGACACAGAATTTCCAGTTTTCATTGATGAATCAGTATGTCGGAAAACAATATCTGGATAATTCGGAAGATGAAAATTTACAGCTTAAAGATTATTTTTTAACCGATTTTAATGCGCAGTACCAGTTTAAAATTAAAAATAATGAGATTGCTCTGAAGCTTTTGGTTAATAATTTATTCAATAAAAAGTATGTGAACAACGGAGCTGTTTATGACGGCTCTCCGTATTATTTTTCTCAGGCAGGAACGAATTTTATGTTTGGGATCAGCTGGAAAATTCAGTAAACAGTCAGGCTATATTTAAGATTAATTATAGAATGTAAAGTTAGATTTAAGACTGCTTCGGCAGTCTTTTTTATTGTATTTCAATAGCAACGGGCTTTAGTCCAAAATTAAATTCTGTAAGATTGGCTTTAGCCAAAAATGTAATTCATAATTCCAATAATTTTAAACACAAATTCATAATCAATAAATCTCTCAAAAAGTCGTGAAAAAGTCATAAATTTGCTGCCAAATGAATATTTCAGCTTACATTTTAGAATATTTGAAACAATTCGGGACCGTTATTGTTCCGGATTTTGGCGTTTTTTCTTTGGAAAATTCCAAAGCCATTATCAATTCCGAAAATGGGAGCATTCTTCCTCCTGCAAGCAAAATCGTTTACAGTTCCGATTATGATGTGAAGTCTGATGATTTGGCATCTTTTATTGCGGGGCAGAAACAGATAACTCTGGAAGCTTCAAAAGCAGATCTTCAGATTCAGACCGATTTTTGGAAGAAAAAACTGCAGGCAGATCAGACCCTTGAAATTCAGGGATTGGGAGTATTGTTTGTAGAAGACGGCAAAACGCATTTCAAAGGAAACAGACTGCAGTCGGATCATCCGGATTTTTATGGTCTTGAAGAAATTAAGATTTCCGATATCAGCAATAAAAACACTCAGTCAGAAACTTCTTTGAATACCGAAAAAGATTATCAGTTTAATAAATCTATTCTTTGGGCTTTTCTGGTTATCATCCCGATTTTAGGAATCGTATACGTCGCATACACGCAGCAGGAACTTCTTTTCGGAGAGAAATCTTTTGACAAAGCTAATATCTCTGTACAGACAAAAACACACAGAATTCAGGATACTGTAAAAGCTCAGCCAAAAATAATGAATCCTGCTCCGGTTGCAGATTCTTTAAAGAAAGATTCTGTGGTTCCAAAAGCGGTTCAGCCTGCAGTGCAAAATGCGGCAAAAGTTCCGGCAACTCAAAACAACACTAAGACAACGAAATGGCAAAAATAAAAAAGGCGTCAGAATCTCTGACGGTGATGACGAATATTGTACTTCCGAATGACACCAACCAATTGAGAAACCTTTTCGGAGGAGAACTATTGGCAAGAATGGACCGATGTGCTTCGATTTCCGCAACAAGACATTGCGAAAGAAGAGTCGTAACGGCATCCGTAAATCACGTTTCATTCGATCATCCGATTCCAGAAGGAGGAATTGTTGTGATGGAATCCAAAGTTTCCAGAGCTTTTTCCACCTCAATGGAAATTTATGTAGATGTTTGGCTGGATGATCCGATCAATCATAAAAAAATTCAGACCAACAAAGGAATTTATACCTTCGTAGCGGTAGATGAGTTCAACAGACCGATCCCGATTCCTGATATGGAACCTGAAACAGATCTTGAAAAAGAACGATATGCAGCAGCACTGAGAAGAAAAGAACTTTCCCTGATTCTGTCCGGAAGAATGAAACCCTCTGAATCTATTGAGCTTAAAAAGCTTTTCCAAGAAGATACTACGGCATAATTTCTTTCAAAGACAATCCGCAGAATACTACAGTTATCAATACAGATAGAACCGACAGAAATATTTGTCGGTTTTTTATTGCTGCTTCCAATGATGATTCTAAATATTCATCCGTTTTTCTGAACATTTTTTCAGAAAAGAGTAAGATTAAACCAATAAAAATTAAAATGATGGCATTAATTGCTGCTTCAAACCACAGAAAAATTTTACTCCCAAAACAATCTGCACCTTCAGAAGAATAGTGAATTGGAATCGTTTCATGAATTGAAGAAAATTTTACCGCTAAAAAAATTAGGTAACCCAAAAACAGCAAAATGGAGAAACTGAAAATGACTTTATATAATTTCATTTTGATGGAAAAATTGAAAAATTCTATTTCACAAAAGCGGTTTCTAAAACTTTGAATCTTACCTTTGCATCAGCAAATATAAAGAATTATGTCTTCCATGAGAATTTTACTCCTCGATAAAAACCATCCCTTAATTACCGAACAGCTTTTAGCTAAAAACTTTATTCTGGAAGAAGATTTCAGCTCTTCTTATGATGAGGTTTGTGCTAAAATTGAAAAGTACGACGGAATTATCATCCGAAGCAGAATTCCTTTGGATAAGAATTTTTTAGAAAAAGCAGAAAATCTGAAATTCATTGCAAGAGTAGGAGCGGGAATGGAAAATATAGACATTCCGGTTGCTGAGAAACTGGGAATTCAACTGATCAATTCTCCGGAAGGAAACAGGGATTCTGTGGCAGAGCACGTTGTCGGGATGTTGCTGATTTTAATGAACCGGCTTTTTATCGCTTCTCAGGAAGTGAAAAACGGCATCTGGCTTCGTGAAGAAAACAGAGGCGACGAACTGTTGGGAAAAACAGTGGGACTTATCGGTTATGGAAACATGGGAAAAGCCACAGCAAAAAGACTTTCTGGGTTTGGCTGTACAGTGATTTTTCATGATATTCTTCCTGATCTTTCGGATGAATTTGCAACACAGGTTTCTTTGGAAGAATTAAAGGAAAGATCTGAAGTTGTAAGCTTACACATTCCATTAACGGAACAGACGTATTATCTTGTGGACGGTTTGTTTATCTCTGAGATGAAAAACAATTTCTATTTTGTAAACACAGCAAGAGGAAAGAATGTTGAAACGAAAAGTTTAGTTGAGGCGTTAAAAGCAGGTAAAGTAAAAGGTGCCTGTCTTGACGTTTTGGAATACGAAAAATCTTCTTTCGAAAATCTGGAAACGGAAAATGAAGACCTTCAATACCTTCTGGAATCCGAGAAAGTAATTGTTACTCCGCATATTGCAGGATGGACGGTTCAGAGTAAAGAAAAACTGGCGCAGGTGATTGTAGATAAAATTGTGGCACAGTTTGCTTAGCCTTGAAATTCAGTAAGGTTAGAAATAAATTTTTACGATACTACTTTATGAATTATTTTTCATTTTTATTTATGTTAAATAATTCATAATTTCTATTCAGGAGATACGAATTATTTCGAGTTTTATTAAATTGCCGCTCATTTTCGAAACTCATGACGAAGCGTAATTTTATCCTTGTATTATCTGCCTTTTTATTTCTTTTTTCCTGCAAAAAAAAATCTGAAAATCAGGACAGTGTTGCTGAAAGCACGACCAATCTTCCCAATTACGGAAATGTAGATGTAAACAAAGTTTTTACGCCCGCGGAAAATCAGGTTACCAATAAGGCTTCACTGGCAAATTATATCAACAGCTATTATCAGAAAGTTTGGGAAAACGGCGATTTGAGCGGGGGAATTTTAGTTGCGAAAGGAGATAATATTATTTTCGAAAATTACAGAGGCTTTGCCAGAGAAGGAAATCAGAACCCGATTGATAAAAATACGCCTCTTCATGTGGCTTCCGTTTCAAAAACATTAACCGCAATGGCAATGCTGAAGCTCGTTGAAGCAGGAAAAGTGAATTTATCCGATCATCTTACCCAGTATTTTCCTGGGTTCCCTTATCCGAATGTTACCGTTAAAACTTTACTAGACCAGAGAAGCGGTCTTCCGAAATACGAATATTTCATCACGAAAATTCAGCCGGCTCCCGCAGAACTTTCAAAAACGTTCCTTACCAATGAGGATATTTTGAATATGATCATTAAATATAAACCGGATCTGGCGAGAGAAACAGACACCGGATTTATGTACTGCAACACGAATTTTGCGATGTTGGCTTTAATTATTGAAAAAGTAACGAAAGTTCCTTTTCCTCAGGCGATGAAAGAAATGGTTTTTGATCCTCTGAAAATGAAAAACTCCTATATTTTTCAGGAAAAAGATATTCCTACGGCATCACAGTCTTTTTATTACGGAGGAAATAAACTGTATCCTTTAGACAGGCTGGATTTAATTTACGGAGACAAAAATGTATATACCACACCGAGAGATTTATACAGTTTTTCAAAAGCAATGTTTTCGAAGGATTTTTTAAAGCCTGAATTGATGGAGCAGGTTTTCACACCTTACAGCAATGAAAAATTCGGCATGAACAATTACGGTTTCGGCTTCAGAATGAAAATTTTTGATAACGGAGAAAAACTCACGTATCACAACGGTTGGTGGCACGGAACCAATTCTGTTTTTGCGCATCTTCTGAAATCTAAAGTTACCATTATTGCTATCGGAAATAAATATTCCAACAGAGTGTATACCGCTTTGGCTTTATCGGGATTATTTGAAGATTTTCCGCCTCAGAAAGATAAACTTCACAGCGTAATGAGCGATGATCGCGATACATTGAAAGGTCATGGTGAAGTTTATGGAGAATAATGTTTATTTTTGCGTAAACATCTTCATGAAAAGAATTCTTTTTTTATTGGTTTTCGCTTTTCTTTTGCAGTCTTGTGCAAGAGTAGGTTCTCCTATCGGGGGCGCAAAAGATTCCTTGGCTCCGAAATTTTTAAGTTCAAATATAGATTCTTCAAGAGTAAATGTGCCGAGAGATATAAAGCAGTTGCGAATAGATTTTGACGAATACATTACGTTAAAAGACATCAACAAAAACCTGAATATTTCTCCGCCGATTAAAAATATCACCAGAATTGTTCCTTCCAATATTGCCAACAAGTTTATCCTGATCCAGTGGAAAGACACTTTACAGGCGAATACAACGTACAATTTTAATTTCGGAAATTCAATTGCAGATAATAATGAAGCCAATATTCTGAGATATTACAATTTCGCGTTTTCTACGGGAGATAAGCTTGATGATCTTTATGTAAGCGGGGATGTAAGAGATGCTTTATCTATTAAAAAAGCCAGTGAAAATAAATTTGTTGTCGGATTGTATCAGGTAAAAGACACCATCAATTACAAGCAAAAGCCGTATTATATAACAAAAGTTGATGATGATGGCTATTTTGAACTGAATTATCTTGCTGCCGGAAAATATAAAATCATCGCATTTGAAGATGAAAACGGAAATTCCATCTACGATCCGGGGAAAGAAAAAGTAGGTTTCCAAAAAGATCCTGTTGTCGTAGAAAAATCGGTTTCAGGATTAAATCTGAAATTATATCCTTCTAAAAAACCGGTGAAATATCTTGAAATGAAAGAAGCTCCGGGAGGAGTTCTCATGACTTTCGAAGGAAAACCGGATGAAGTAACCGTAAAACCTTTAAACGAAAAAATAAAGGAATACAAGATAACCCACGCTCCGAAGTCCGATTCCGTAAGAATCTGGTTTGATGCTGTGAAAAGTGATGTAGGACAGACTACAAACGAGAATTTAAAATTCGGATATAATGCCGCCGTCGGAAAAAAAGACAGCCTTTACAACGCTTCGTTGTTTTACAGATACAATGCGAAAAACGCAATGGACATCAACAGCGATAACGGCGGTGCAATGCTTACTCCGAAAGAAGACTTTAAAATCCTTTCCAATTATTATGTGGATAAAATAAACACTGATAAATGGATTTTCAGAGTTGCAGGAGACTCATTGAACACTGTTCCTTTTACCGCAAAAATCTCAGAGAAAAATCCGTATCAGATTTTGGTGAAAGCGGATTTTATTTCAGGTAAAAAATATCAGCTTACCATTCCGAAAGAAACCGTTTCATCATTCTTTGCAAAAAATTATCAGTCGAAACGTTTCGATTTTGAAGTGGATAAAGTTGAGAATTTCGGAAGTTTAAAATTCATCCTTCAGAATGCTCCGAAATCAAGCTACTGGCTTCAGTTATTGGATAATTCAGATAAAGTGTTGTTCCAGAAATATACCAAAGGAAGCGAGGTGAAATTTGATATTCTTAAACCCGGAGAATACATCGTAAGGATTTTGGCAGATAATAACGAAAACGGCTTCTGGGATGAAGCAGATTTCCAGAACGAAACTTTCGCGGAAGATTCCTACATTTACTACAAAACAGCCATCGTAAGACCGCTTTGGGACAGCAACGAAAACTGGGATCTGAAAGATACAAGAGTTCTGGATCCGTCAAAAATCAGCACACCGAAAGCAGAGCCGAAATCTCAGCCGAAAGATGCTAATAAGCTTGATCTGAAAGGAAATGATGCTTTGGTAACGCCTTCAAGATAAATATGAAAACATTTAAGAAAATATTTTTCTGGACTTTGCTGGGATTTGCTTTAATTCAGTTTATTTCAACAGATAAAGTAAATCCTCCGGTTGATCACAAAGTGAATTTTGTGGATGCTAAAAAAACACCTGCAAAAATTCAGGAATTGTTGAAAGGAGCGTGCTACGATTGCCATTCCAACGAAACCGTCTATCCTAAATATGCCTACATTGCGCCGATTTCATGGTCTGTGAAAAGCCATATCAATGAAGGACGGGAACATCTTAATTTTTCTATCTGGAATACTTATAATAAAGATTTAAAGCAGAGTATGCTGAGTAAGTCGATCCAGACCATTCAGAATAAAACGATGCCGATGCCGGGTTATATTGTTTATCATAAGGAAGCTAATCTGTCCGATGCAGAAAGAGCTTTACTGATTCAGTATTTTGATCAGATACTGAAATCCAAAACTTATTAATCAAACTTAAGTTCGGTGTAAGAATTTATAAAAACAAATGGTTTAACTGTTTGATTTTCATTGCGCTTGTTCTATTCAGTAGTCAATCATTTCTTAAAAGCATTTCATAGAATATAATACTTCTCCGTTTTCCTCTGCGATAAAATAATCAGATTTTGAAAATCAACTTAAGAATCTTTGGTTTAGGTTGATCATGCAAAGCAGAGCATAAAAAATCTCCCGCAAATTTCACATATTCAGTAGATGTCTGTAAAATCTGCGGGAGAATATATTTCAGGAATATTAAATATTCTTCAGATACTCTTCAAAAAACTTTTTCTGAGAATCAAAAGCAATATCCTCAAGATTCAGTTCTTTTAAAGGAATCCACACTGCTTCTGAAATTTCAGACAGTTCAAGATTCACTTCAAATTTTTCCGGAACGCGGTATTCATAAAAAAGATCAATGGTATTATAATCAATCTCTTTGTACTGATAGACGTTTGGAAGGCTCGTTAAGTACTTTAAATTTGAAATATCAACATCCAGCTGCAGCTCTTCAAAAAGTTCTCTTTTACAGGTTTCTTCCGCACTTTCCTTCGGGTCTACAAAACCTCCTGCAAGATCGAGTTTTCCCTTTTTAGGATCTCTGTTTCTTCTTGTAAGATAAATTTCATCATTATATCTTATTACCACAGCTACCGCTCCGGCAACGTTGTTGTATAATGTGAAACCACAGTTTTGGCAGCTCCATTTTCTTTCTCCATCCCACTGTAAAGATTCTTTGCCGCAGTTGGGGCAATATTTCAATATTTTCATTGAGTTACATTAATATTTCTCGGGTGATAAGACAAGATCACATCACGCAGCTCTTCTGTTTTCAGGTGGGTGTAGATCTCTGTCGTCGTAATGCTGGAATGACCGAGCATTTCCTGAATATAACGAAGATCTGCACCATTCTGAAGCAAATGGGTTGCAAAAGAATGTCTGAATGTATGCGGTGATATCTTTTTGCTTACGCCCGCTTTGTCTGTTAATTCTTTTATAATTAAAAATACGATTACTCTGGACATCGACGTTCCGCGGCTGTTCAGGAATAAAGTGTCTTCGTATTTCTTATTAATTTTACTTTTAGAACGTACTTCCTGAATATAATTTTCCAAAAGATCTGCCGTATAATCCGCTAAAGGAACGAAACGTGTTTTGTTTCCCTTTCCGTTTACCTTAATATACTGCTCTTTAAAATTGATATTGGAAATTTTCAGATCAATAAGTTCCGAAACACGGAGTCCGCATCCGTACAGAACTTCGATAATACACTGGTTTCTCTTTCCAAGGTCGGAATTTACCTCAATTGCGCTGATAATCTTGTTGATATCGGGCAGACTTAAGGTATCCGGTAAGTAAAGACCCAGTTTAGGACCTTCAAGCAAAGAAGCTGGATTGTCTTCACGGTATTCATCCTCCAGTAAAAATTTGAAGAATGCTTTAATGGAAGAGATCCATCTTGCCTGAGATCTTTCGCTGAATTTTTGTTTGGAAAGATTGAAGATGTATTCCTGCAGATTTTCGTAGCCTATAGTATCTGGTCCGACGTTGTCCAGATCTTCTTCTGCGTATTCTTTTAGTTTTTTGATGTCTCGAATATAGGCGTCGAGAGTGTTTTCTGAAAAGTTTCTCTCGAATCGAAGAAAGATCTCAAAATCCTTAATTTTTTCATCCCAAGTCATGTTGTGTTATTTTTTTAGTTCACTTTCCGAAATTTGTTCTATTTCAATATCGTGGTTTCTTAAAAATGATATTCCGTCGTCGTCCGAATATTCATTGATGTAGACAAGTCTGGTGATTCCCGCCTGAAGAATGAGCTTACTGCATTCTTTACAGGGTGAGAGCGTTAAATACAGTGTTGCGCCTTTTGCAGACTGCGTGGAAGCTGCCAGTTTTAAAATAGCATTGGCTTCTGCATGAAGTACGTACCAGTGTGTTTTCCCGTCATTGTCCTCACAGCAGTTTTCAAATCCTGAAGGAGTACCATTATAACCATCTGAAATAATCATCCTATCTTTTACGATAAGAGCTCCTACTTGTTTTCGTTTACAGTAGGAAAGTTTTGCCCATTCCTGAGCCATTTTTAGATAAGCTTTGTCAAACTTATTCATACCGCCGCATTTGTTTGTTTCGAAATAATTTGTATTAAGGGTAAAAAAGGCTAGAAGCCCGGCTTTCTTTTTTCAAGAAAAGCAGAAACTCCTTCTTTTTTGTCGTCCATTTCAAAAAGCTCTCCGAAATATTTAATCTCAGTTTCAAAACCTTTATCCGTGTCCGATAAGTTTACAGCTTGAATTGCTTTGGAAATTGCCATTGGTGAATTGTGGGCAATAACGTTGGCTAATTCTTTTGTTTTGTTTAATAATTCTTCTATTGGATATACTTCATTTACCAGTCCGATTTCTTTTGCTTTTGCAGCAGGAATCATCTTGGCAGAGAAGATCATTTCATTGGCAATACCTTTTCCTACAAGCTTCGGTAATCTCTGGGTTCCTCCGTAACCGGGAATTAATCCTAAAGTTACTTCCGGAAGTCCCAGTTTTGCATTTTCCGATGCGTATCTGATGTGGCAAGCCATGGCAAGCTCAAGACCTCCGCCTAATGCAAAACCGTTTACGGCTGCAATTACTGGCTTGGTCATATTTTCAATTTTGTTGAATAAAGTATTGTGTCCGTTTTTGGCAAGTTCTTCTGCCTTTTCCTGTCCAAAATCACTAAATTCTTTAATATCTGCTCCTGCAACGAAAGATTTTTCACCGCTTCCTGTAAGAATAATAACCCTGCAGGATTTGTCTGAATCTAATTCGTCCAAAGCCGAACTTAATTCGCTGATTGTTTTAGCGTTAAGCGCATTTAAACTCTCAGGTCTGTTTATTGTAATAATAGATATTTTATCTTCTTTATTTAATAATATATTTTCGTAACCCATTTTCCACTTTAAAATATTATTCTGTGCAAATTATGAATTTTTTATAAAAAAAAGCAAGAAATATTGATTTTTTTTCCTTCTGATTGAAATTATTGTTTAAGATACTTATTTCGTGTGGTTCATCATATTTGCATCAATAACCACATTCAGTTGAGATGCCACTTTCATTCCAAGCTCAATATTAGCTCTGAAAAAATGACATAACTGTCTGTTAATGATCTCATCTTTTTTCGGTCCCGTGATTCCTTTCATGCTTCCAACAATGTTATTTACAAGGTTTTGCCTGTCTTCCGTATTCATTGCTTTAGTATACAATAATCCGGGTTGGGTGTAATGATCGTCATCATTTTCATTTCTGTTGTAACTTGCTACATGAGCGCTGTCCAGTTCATATTCGAAACTTTTGTAGGCAGGATCCGGCTTAATATCATCAAAACTGTTCGGGTGATAGTTCGGCTTATCCTGATAATGGCTTGAATCTGCCATAAATCCGTCTCTCTGATAATTGTTAACCGCAAAAGGACATCTGTTAACTTCCAGCAGATGAGCATTTACGCCCACTCTGTATCGGTGCGCATCCGGATAAGAAAATAATCTTCCCTGAAGCATTTTATCGGGTGAAAAGCTGATTCCGTCGATTAAATTACTCGGCGAGAAAACAGATTGTTCTACGTGCGCAAAATAATTAACCGGAACTTCGTTCAATTCCATTTCTCCGACTTCAATTAAAGGAAAATCGCTCTGGAACCATACTTTGGTAATATCAAAAGGATTCCATCTGAAATCTCTTGCCTGATCTTCCGTCATTACCTGAATATACATCGTCCATTTCGGGAAATTTCCTTCCTCAATTGCGTTGCAAAGATCTTCCTGCGCAAAATCAGGATTTTCTCCGGCCATTTTTACCGCTTCATCATTGGTGAAATTTTTAATTCCCTGTTTGGATTTCAGATGAAACTTCACCCAGACTCTTTCATTCTGAGCATTGATCATAGAGAACGTGTGAGAACCGAAACCGTGCATATGTCTGTGTCCGTAAGGTGTACCTCTGTCCGACATTAAAATCAGGACCTGATGAAGAGATTCAGGATTCAGGCTCCAGAAATCCCACATCATGGTTGCACTTTTCAGATTCGTTTTCGGAACTCTTTTTTGGGTATGGATGAAATCCGGGAATTTTTTCGCATCCTTGATGAAAAATACCGGCGTGTTATTTCCAACCAGATCCCAGTTCCCGTCTTCTGTATAAAATTTCAGGGCAAAACCTCTTGGATCTCTTGCCGTATCTGCGCTTCCTTTTTCTCCGCCTACCGTGGAAAAACGGGCAAACATTCTGCATGAATTGCCAACTTTAGAAAATAATTTTGCTTTTGTATACTGGGTAATATCGTGGGTAACCGTAAACGTTCCGTAAGCTCCCGTTCCTTTTGCATGAACAATTCTTTCCGGGATTCTTTCTCTTACAAAATGAGCAAGATTTTCCTGTAAAATAAAATCCTGCAGCAATACCGGACCTCTCGGACCGACTGTTTGTGAATCCTGATGTTCGTAATAGGGAGCGCCGTTACTTAAGGTTAATTTTTTAGAATCCATAGATTTATGATTTTTGTGAATGATTTTTTAACTGTATTTGTTTATGTAAAGGTACTAAATATCAAATTTACTTGAATTTTTAATTGCAAATGGCAAAAACATTTTATCTTTGTAATAGATAATATTAATCAGATGAACATTCAGCAACTCGAGTATCTTATCGCGGTTGATAAGTACAAACATTTTGGGAAAGCGGCTCAAGCATGCTTCATTACGCAGCCTACACTAAGTGCAATGATACAGAAATTTGAGGATGAACTGGATGTGAAGGTTTTCGACAGGACAACGCACCCGATCCGTACCACAGATGTTGGGCTTCAGATCATCGATCAGGCGAAGGTGATTATAGAATCTGTCAATGAACTTAAAAATAAAGCCAATCTTTTAAACAATATTTTAGGAGGAACCATCAACATCGGAATTATTCCTACCGTTTCTTCTTTTATCCTGCCTACGGAAATATTCAAATTTTTGGAAGAAAACCCGAAAATTCAGATGAATGTAAAGGAAATGACGACAGACAACATTATCAAAGCTTTGAAAGCAGGAGAGTTGGATGCCGGAATTATTTCTACCCCTTACGATGCGGCAGATGAATTTTATCAGGATTTCTTATTCAATGAAGAATTGATGATTTACAGTTCTGAGAAAGAAGCCAACAAGAAAAACTCTTATGTCGTTCCGGAAGAACTTAATGTAGAAAAAGTGTGGCTGCTTGAGGAAGGAAACTGTCTGAGAAACCAATTCGAAAATATCTGTCATTTAAAAGAAAATACATTAAAGCCTAAAAACTTAGATTTTCTCGCTTCTAATATCCAGACTTTGGTTCACATGGTGGATAAAGTAGGAGGAATCAGTATTTTGCCGGAGTTGGCTCTTAATCAGCTTTCAGATGTACAGAAGGAGAATGTTTTCAGATTTAAGAAGCCTTTCCCGTACAGAGAAATCAGCATTATTTACTACAAACCGACCTTTAAGCAGAAGATTATTGATGAATTATCGCATTCTATCAGAAATTCTTTAGAGAAAAAACTGAATTATCACGAAAATCCAAAAGAATTTGTAAGCATAAAACCGCAATAGTGTTTTATGTTAAATATCATCAAATCATTAATTTAAAGAAGAGATAATAAGTAGACAAAAATTTTGAGTATTAAAAAATAGTACTTAAATTTGCCAACGTTTACGAACGAGGAAAAATTTGACCTGATTGCAACCTCTATAAAAATATGCTAAAACAGTATTCTTTTTTAGACCTTCATTAGACAATTTATTCTTATTTTTCTTCGTATATTTTTTAATCTAAAAAACAAACAGAATAATATGTCTTATTTATTTACATCTGAATCCGTTTCAGAAGGACATCCGGACAAAATTGCCGATCAGATTTCCGACGCATTAATCGATCACTTTTTAGCATACGACAAAAATTCAAAGGTAGCTTGCGAAACTCTTGTAACAACAGGACAGGTGGTTTTGGCGGGTGAAGTAAAATCGGATGCTTATCTTGATGTGCAGACGATTGCCAGAGAAGTTATCAACGGAATCGGATATACAAAAGGAGAATATATGTTCAACGGAGATTCTTGCGGGGTTATTTCTGCAATTCATGAGCAGTCTCCGGATATCAATCAGGGGGTAGACAGAGCGGTAAATGATGAGTCTTTCGAAGCTAAAGCAAACGCACAGGGAGCGGGAGATCAGGGAATGATGTTCGGATATGCAACCAACGAAACGGCAAATTATATGCCTTTGGCTCTGGATCTTGCACATACTATTCTTAAGGAACTTTCTGCGATCAGAAGAGAAAATTCAGAAATTAAATATCTTCGTCCTGATGCAAAATCTCAGGTTACGATTGAGTATTCTGACGATCATAAACCAATCAGAATAGATTCTATCGTAGTTTCTACACAGCACGACGATTTCGGATCTGAAGAAGAAATGCTGAACAAAATCAGAGAAGACATTAAAAATATTCTGATTCCAAGAGTCGTTGCTTTACAGACAGAAGAAATTAAAGCGTTATTCAACGATCAGATCAAATATCATATCAACCCGACAGGTAAATTCGTAATCGGTGGTCCTCACGGAGATACAGGTCTTACAGGAAGAAAGATTATCGTAGATACGTACGGAGGAAAAGGAGCTCACGGTGGTGGTGCATTCTCAGGAAAAGATCCTTCAAAAGTAGACAGAAGTGCGGCTTATGCAACAAGGCATATTGCTAAAAATTTGGTAGCTGCAGGAGTTGCGGATGAAGTTTTGGTACAGGTTTCTTACGCAATCGGGGTTGCAGAACCTTGTGGATTGTACATTAACACGTACGGAACGGCAAAAGTAGATCTTAACGATGGAGAAATTGCTAAAAAAGTGTCTACCATCTTCGATTTGAGACCTTACGCAATCGAGCAGAATTTAAAGCTAAGAAATCCGATCTATCAGGAAACGGCTTCTTACGGACACATGGGAAAAGAACATTATATTGCCAGCAAAACTTTCAATAAAGGTCATAAAAATGAGCTTACTCTGGAAAATCTTGAGTTCTTTACATGGGAAAAATTAGACAAAGTAGAAGAGATTAAAGCTTCTTTCGGAATTTAATTTTAAACAGATACAATATAAATGGCTGCTTTATCTTTTTGATAAGGCAGTTTTTTTTATTTTTACATTAAATAAAATTTGAAGATGATAAACGCCAGATCTGCAATCGCAATCCTTTCCGTATTTTTCCTGAGTACATTTGCTAAAGCACAGTTAACGGTACATAAAATGATAAGTGTAGGATATACTTACCAAAACCAAAGTTTAGGGGAAATAGGAGGGAAGCTGCTTTTCTTAAAAAATGATGATGTTATTTACCGTTTGGGAGGTTCTGCTTTGATGGGTTCTGCGCATTCCCAATTTGCGATTATGCCCAAAATTTCTGCGGATGTTTTACTGAATTTTGAAAAGAATGTAGACTTCAACCATTCCTATTATTTTCTGATGGGAGCAGAAGGAACCAATAAATATTTTGCTCCAAAAGTAGGCGTTACGCTTTTCGGGATTCTGGATCTTACCGGAGGTTATGCTTTTCCGATCGGAAACAGCGGAATCAATGGTAAAGAACTGAAAGGGGTGAATGTTAATTTTACACTAAATATCCCTACTGTATTCATTCATGACATGTTTAAATAGGTTTTTTTAAATTTTTCTCGTAAAAAATTAATAAATGGTTAACAGTTATTAAAAATTTATTATATTTACACCATAGAAAAATTGTATCCGCCTATTGATTCGACTTTACTCTGAAGAATTGTTTTGTATTTACAGCTGAAGCCAGATAAAATATCTGGAAAAATTATAGTCAGCATTATTTATTGAGAAGAAGTTATGAAATCAAAATCGGATAGTTTACTAATTTCCCTTTACCAAAAAGGAGACGAAGAGGCGTTGTCTACCCTTATACACCGCCATCAAAGAGAATTGTTTACATTCATTTTTTACAAAATTAATGATGAAGATTTAGCAAATGACGTATTTCAGGATACCTTCATGAAAATTATCATTATGCTGAAGGAAGGACGCTATAACGAGGAAGGAAAATTCATTCTTTGGGCAAAAAGAATTGCTCACAATCTTATTATCGATCATTTCAGATTGAAATCTAAAAATATGAAAGTTTCAGAAACTACTTTTGAAACGGACGAATATTCTGTTTTTGATCTTTTGAGAGAACCTTCCGAAAATATCGAAGATCAGCTTGTTACCAATCAGATTCAGGAAGATCTTTTAAGAATGCTTCAGTTTCTGCCTGAAAATCAGCAGGAAGTCATTAAATTAAGATTTTTTGACGGGTTAAGCTTTAAAGAAATTGCAGATCATACCGACATGAGTATTAACACTACACTGGGAAGAGTACGGTACGCTTTAATCAACCTGAGAAAAATCATGGAAGAAAATAATATTATCTTAACACGCTAGATAATAATTTCGGAAAATTCTCGTTTTTAAGGAAAACATTTTCGCCTATGAGAAAAAATGATCCCTTAAAAGTGAAAGCTTTGAAACCTAAGAAACAAACCATTGAGTTTTTACTCAACTTTTCAAAGAGCGTCGAGGTAGTGAAAGCCAAAGGCAAGAATTATCCGGTATCCAAGAATTAAAATTATTAATTTTGTGCTGTATGAAAATTCAGCACATTTTTTTTGATCTCGATAATACACTTTGGGATCACCGTCGCAATGCGTATTTAACGATAAAAGATCTTTTTGAGAAGGAAGAAATCGGGTTAAAGTACAACATCAATTTTGAAGAATTCCATTCTGTTTATCATGAAATTAATGAAAAACTCTGGGAAGATATCCGCGATGGAATTATCGATAAAGAATATCTCAGAAAACACCGTTTTTATGATACCTTTAACCATTTTGGAGTAGATGATCCGGAATTGTCGATGTATTTTGAAGAACATTTTTTAGATAAAATTCTCAATCATAATGAGCTGGTAGAAGGGGCAGAATATATTCTTGAATATCTTAAGGCAAAAAGTTACACATTGCATATTATTTCTAACGGCTTCAAAGAAGTGACGGAGAGAAAATGTATTTTATCCGGCATTGCTCAATATTTTCAGACCATCACAAGCGCAGATACAGTCGGAGTAAGAAAGCCACGTCCTGAAATTTTTGAATACTCTCTGAACCTTTCAGATGCCAGAAAAGAAAACAGTATTTTAATTGGCGATGACTGGGTTGCAGATGTTGTCGGTGCGCAGAATTTTGGTATGGATGTGATTTTCTTTGATGTTTTAAAGGAAAACAAAACCGAAGAAGGCTTGAAAGTAATTACACATCTTTTGCAGATTAAAGAGTATTTATAAAAGTTTCGGCGGCACCTTCGGTGCCGCCGAAACTATATCTTAAAGCTTAGAACATTAAATTCCCAGACTTTCTCTCACTCTTTTCATCGTTTCCGCAGCAATCACTCGCGTTTTTGCTGCGCCTTCCTGAAGTTTTGCTTCCAGTTCATCAAGATTGTTCATATAATAAGAGAAAAGTTCTCTTTCTTTTTCAAATCTTGTTAAAATAAGATCCAAAAGTTCTTTTTTCGCATGACCGTAACCAAAGTTTCCGGCTAAATATTTCGCTCTCAGTTCCTCAGTCTGTTCCGGAGTGGCAATTAACTGATAGATGGCAAATGTTTTATCGTTTTCCGGATCTTTAGGCTCTTCTAAAGTTTTAGAATCCGATTCGATGCTCATCACCTGCTTTTTCAGTTCCTTTTCAGGCAGAAAAATATTGATGATATTTCCTCGCGATTTAGACATTTTGTGTCCGTCAACTCCGGGAACGTATTTCGTGTTTTCCTGAAGCTCAGATTGTGGCAAAACAAAAACTTCACCCATCTGATTATTAAATCTGGAAGCTACATCACGCGCAATTTCCAAATGCTGAAGCTGGTCTTTTCCTACCGGAACAATCTCCGCATCGTATAATAAAATATCTGCAGCCATTAAAATCGGATACGTAAACAAACCTGCATTCACATCCTGCAAACGGTCTGCTTTATCCTTGAATGAATGCGCCAAAGTTAATCTCTGATAAGGAAAAAAACATGATAAATGCCAAGAAAGTTCACAGGTTTCAGGGATGTCGCTCTGTCTGTAAAAAAATGTTTTTTCGGTATCTAATCCACAAGCAAGCCAAGCCGCAGCAATCTCGTAGGTATTCTGTTTCAGTTCTTTCGCGTCTTTAATCTGCGTTAAAGAATGTAGATTCGCGATGAATAAAAATGATTCGTTTCCTTCCTGTTTCGATAATTCTATCGCAGGAATAATTGCACCCAAAAGGTTTCCCAAGTGTGGTGTTCCGGTGGCTTGAATGCCGGTAAGAATTCTTGACATTGTTTAAAGTTTATATTTAAAATTAATGAACTGCAAATTTAATCAATTCTCTCACAGATTCCATGAATTTACAGAGATGTTTATGTTTTATTGTTTATGGTATTCGTGAAAATATTAGTGTTATTTTGTGTTTGGGAAATTTAAACGCAAAGATTTTATTCAAAAGCTATTATTTTTAGAAGGCAAAGGCAAATAAATTTGCTGCACGAAGCTTGAAAACGGAGCTTCATCAAATCAATTTGTTGATACTTCTTTGCACACTTAGAAAAGTAATTATTATCAAATTAAAAACTTTGCGTTAAAAATCTGCAAGAAAAAAATATTAAGGAATTGAAATCTTATCTCCTCCAAATTTCGGTTCAACTCCTAAAAGAAGATCCAGATACGCTTTTGCTTTCGCCAGATATTCTCTCAGATTCGTCTTCAGACCTGCGTATTTATTCACGTCGGGAGCATTGTATCCGAAAGCTTCCATGCCGTTTTGTTGGGCTAAAAATACCGCCCTTTCATTATGGAATTTCTGTGAAACAATAATTAATTGATTTTGCCCGAAAATCTCCTTTGCGCGTACAACAGAATCCAGTGTTCTGAAGCCGGCAAAATCAAGAAAAATGCTGTCCTTTGGAACTCCATACTCCATTAATGCCATTTGCATATCTTCCGGTTCATTATAGTTTTTCTGGCTGTTGTCTCCGCTTACAATAATGTATTTCGCCTTTCCGCTTTTATACAGATCGGCTGCAGCCTGAATTCGGTTATAAAAATAGGCATTAGGTTTTCCGTTGCTCAGTGTTTTTCCTGTTCCCAGAAGTAGTGCCGTTTTCATATTCGGAACCTCTGAGATATTGTATGATATATGGGCTTCGCTGTCTTTTTTAATGCTGTAATTCGCCCAGGCAATAAAAATAATTCCTGCCACAAAAAGAAGCAGGAAAATTTTAAAAATGTTTTTAATTAATTTTTTCATCAACAGTATATTCTTTTAAAATTCCAGACCGTTCGGAAATGCTTTTTTTCTGAAAATCAATAATAAAGCAGCTCCCACTGTAATTGCCGAATCGGCTACGTTGAAAATATATTTAAAAAATTCCAGATGTTTTCCTCCGATTAAGGGCCAGCTTTCAGGAACGTTCCAGTCTACCAGTGGAAAGTGAAGCATATCGACCACACAGCCTTTCATGAAAGTAGAATATCCTTCCCCGAAACTGGTGAATTTCGAAATTCCTCCATACCCGATCCATCTGTTGATGCTCTCATCGTAAACCGTTCCGCTGTCAAAAATAAGTCCGTAAAACATTCCGTCTATTAAATTTCCGATTGCTCCGGCAAAAATCATTGCCATCGGAATCAGAAGATAATTGGATTCTCCTTTTTGTAACCATTTTTTAAACAAATAGATCATTCCGCCGATCAGGATAATTCTTACCAGAACCAGAAAATATTTCCCGATGATACCTCCGAAATGAAGTCCGTAAGCCATTCCAGGGTTTTCTACAAACGTTAATTTAAATCCCGGAAGTACAGAAATACTGTCATCAAGATTAAAATGCGTTTTTACATAAATTTTTGAAGCCTGATCTATTAATAAAATAAGCAAGGTTACAAATGCTATCTTCTTCATTATAATCCTTTTGGTTTGTAAGGTTTTCCTATCTTTTCGTTTCTTTTGTCAACGATCTTCTTTACCGTTTTCTCGTTGTGATGGGTATTCTTGGTATGGAATTTTTCGAACTTAATGTTCATTTCTTTCAAAACACTTTTCAGGGCAGTAAGCTCCATTGCGTTTTTGGTGTGGACTATTATGGATTCCATTTTTTTTAATTTAAATTTTACTTTTTAGACAATTCGTCAAGTCTTTTTCTGTCTTTTGCCGACAGATCATTCACTCCGTTTTTTCCCATCTTGCTCAGAAGACGGTCGATCTCTTTTTCCCTTTCCCGTTTATCAGAATTAAACTGATCGTCAATCGTATAATTGCGCTTTTCATCCGGAAAGAACCTGTTTTTAATGTGGTCTCTGTTGAAAAATGCCAATACAACGGCAACGATAATTCCTAAAATTAATAATTCGCTCATGGGTAGATATTAAAAATTAGGTTTATAAAGTATTCCTCGAAATACGATATAAACCCAAATTTATTGTAGCTAACCTTGTGGTTATTTCTGCATATTTTTCGCTTCGATGCTCAGCGTAGCGTGAGGAACCGCCAACAGTCTTTCCTTCGGAATAAGTTTACCCGTTACTCTGCATACACCGTAAGTTTTGTTTTCAATTCTTATCAAAGCGTTCTTCAGGTCACGTACGAATTTCTCCTGTCTTCCGGCCAAAATAGAATTCTGTTCTTTACTCAACGTTTCAGCGCCTTCCTCAAATGCTTTGAAAGTAGGGGAAGTATCATCCGTACCGTTATTCTGGTCGTTGATAAAACTTTCTCTGATCAGTTGTAAATCCTTTTCAGCCTTTTCTATTTTTTCCTTAATGATTGCTTTAAACTCTTGTAAATCAGCATCACTGTATCTTACTCTTTCGTCTGACATGTTCGTTTCTCTTTTTTAATAAAATTATGAAATGGAATTTGAAAAACAATAACTATAAGTTAATTTTTTTCAACATTTATCTTAAAATTAACCTCATCTATTTCGATTTCGTTAAAATTTGAAAGTGAAGATACAATTTCTATTTTATTTGACAAGACTTCGGATGAAATATATTCTTCATTTTTCTTGATGTCATCAATGAAAGGAGCATTTTCTTCCAAAGAGATCGTAATTCTGTCCGTCAAATCGAAATCCTTCTCTTTTCGCAGGTTCTGAACTCTGTTGATGAATTCTCTTGCGATACCTTCAGATTTTAATTCATCTGTTAGCGTCAAATCTAATGCCACAGTGGTTTTTCCGTCGGAAGTTACCGTCCATCCCGGAATATCTTTTGTGGAAATTTCCACATCTTCCGGTGTAATTTCGTAACCCTGCACATCAATTTTTCCTTCTTTTTCCAAAGTGGAGATCTGTTCTGCGGTGAAATTGGTAATTTCTCCACCCACCGTTTTCATGTCTTTTCCTAATTTAGGACCTAAAGCTTTGAAGTTCGGTTTGATCTGTTTTACAATTAAATGCGACGCTTCTTCAGCATTAATTAACTGTAATTCTTTAACGTTTACTTCCTGCTTAATTAAATCTGCAACCGCGGAAATCTGCTCTTCCGTTTTCTTATCCAAAACAGGAATCAACACTCTTTGAAGAGGTTGTCTTACTTTCAAACTTTCTGCACGTCTGATGGAAAGAACTAAACTTGTTATCGTCTGTGCTAAATGCGTTTTTTCAACCAGATCCTGATCGATTAAACTTTCATCAGCAACCGGGAAATCCGTTAAGTGGATCGATTCCGCAGTTTCTTTTCCGGTTACTTTATTTAAATCCTGATACAACTGATCCATAAAGAACGGAGCGATTGGCGCAGATAATTTAGCAACCGTTTCAAGACACGTATATAAAGTCTGGTAAGCTGAGATTTTATCTTCAGAATAATCTCCTTTCCAGAAACGTCTTCTGCAAAGTCTTACGTACCAGTTGGATAAATTGTCGTTCACGAACGTATTGATCGCTCTCGCTACTCTTGTCGGTTCGTAATCTTCGTAGAATGCTTTAACTTCTTTAATTAACAAATTCAGCTCAGAAAGAATCCATCGGTCGATTTCCGGTCTGTTCTCAACCTCTTTTTCAGAATAATTAAATCCGTCCACATTCGCATACAATGCAAAGAATGAATACGTATTGTATAACGTTCCGAAGAATTTTCTTCTCACTTCATCAATTCCTTCGATGTCGAATTTCAGGTTTTCCCACGGATTCGCATTGGAAATCATATACCAACGTGTTGCATCCGGACCGTAAACCGATAAAGTTTCAAACGGATCTACTGCATTTCCTTTGGATTTTGACATTTTCAGCCCGTTTTTGTCCAAAACAAGTCCGTTACTCATTACATTTTTATAAGCAACAGAATCAAAAACCGCCGTTCCGATTGCATGAAGCGTATAGAACCAACCACGAGTCTGGTCAACACCTTCCGCAATGAAATCTGCAGGGAACGCTTTATTATTATCAATTAATTCTTTATTTTCAAAAGGATAATGCAATTGCGCATAAGGCATTGAACCGGAATCGAACCAAACGTCGATCAGGTCGCTCTCACGCTTCATTGCTTTTCCTGAATCTGAAACCAAAACGATTTTGTCTACAATATTTTTATGCAGATCCACAGATGCATAATTATTTTCAGACATATCTCCGATGATGAAATCCTTAAACGGATTTTCAGTCATCAATCCTGCTTCTACAGATTTTTCAATCTCGTTGTATAATTCTTCTACAGATCCGATGATCTTTTCTTCCTTCAGATCTTCTGTTCTCCAGATTGGCAAAGGAATTCCCCAATATCTTGAACGGGAAAGATTCCAGTCGTTTACATTTTCAATCCAGTTCGCAAAACGTCCTTCTCCTGTAGATTTCGGCTTCCAGTTGATTTCTTTGTTTAAATCTACCAAACGGTCTTTTACAGCCGTCATTTTCACAAACCATGAATCCAGAGGATAATACAATACAGGCTTATCTGTTCTCCAGCAATGAGGGTAGCTGTGAACATATTTTTCTACTTTGAAGGCTTTATTTTCTGTTTTCAGTAAAATTGCCAGTTCTACATCCCATGATTTTTCGGGTGCAGTTCCTTCATCGTAATATTCGTTCTTGATGTATTTTCCTGAGAATAATTCAGGAACATTTTCTCCCTTGATAAATCTTCCCTGTAAATCTACCAGCGGAACAAGATTATCATTTTCATCTTTTACCAGCATGGGCGGAACTCCGGCTTCTTTTGCCGCTTTCGCATCATCTGCACCAAAAGTAGGCGCAATGTGAACAATTCCTGTTCCGTCTTCAGTGGTTACAAAATCTCCCAAGATCACTCTGAAAGCTTTTTCAGGAGTGTCGTTTGGAGTAAACCATGGAACCAACTGCTCGTATTGAGTTCCTGTTAATTTTTCTCCCGTAAATTCTTTTAAAATCTGGTAAGGAATGGTCTTGCTCTCCGAAGTATAGTTCGCAAAATCTTCATCTGTTCCTTCCGCATATTTTTTCCCGAAATTTTTATTCAGAAGAACTCTTGCCAGAACTACAGTTACCGGCTGGAAAGTATATTGATTAAAAGTTTTAACCACAACATATTCAATGTCTCTTCCTACAGCCAAAGCCGTGTTGGAAGGCAAAGTCCAAGGTGTTGTCGTCCATGCAAGAATGTTTACATCTCCTTCAACATCATTAAACAGATCGGTAGATTCTTTTTTTACTTTAAACTGCGCCACAATCGTAGTGTCCGAAACATCATGATACGTTCCCGGCATATTTAACTCCGCAGAAGAAAGTCCGGTTCCTGCTTTTGGCGAATACGGCTGAATCGTGTAACCTTTATACAGCAGATCTTTGTTGTACAATTGTTTCAGAAGCCACCAAACCGTTTCCATGTATTTTGATTTGTACGTGATGTACGGATCATCAAGATCTACCCAATACCCGATTTTTTCAGTAAGGTTATTCCATACGTCTGTATAACGCATTACCGCTTCACGACACGCTTTGTTGTAATCCTCAATCGAAATTTTTCTGCCAATATCTTCTTTAGTGATTCCTAATTCTTTTTCCACACCAAGCTCTACCGGAAGTCCGTGCGTATCCCAACCCGCTTTTCGGAAAACCTGCTTTCCGTTCTGGGTCTGATAACGACAGAAAATATCCTTCAACGCTCTGGCCATTACGTGGTGAATTCCGGGCATACCGTTTGCTGAAGGCGGACCTTCATAAAACACAAACTCAGGTTGCCCCTCACGAATCTCAACACTCTTATTGAAAGTTTTATTCTGCTTCCAGAATTCTGCGATGTTCTCGGCTACGTCAATAAGGTTGAGGTTTTTGTACTCTTTAAATTGGCTCATTGTAATATATCAATATCGTTGATTAATTAAGTTGGCAAATTTACTAAAATTTGTCGGTTTATAATATATGTTTTATTTTGATATTTCCTATTAAAAACTTCTGTTTCAGAAAAATAAATAAAAAGATTAATTTTTTGTGAACAATCAAGGGTTGATTATAAACTTTTGAAGAGTTTTTTAAACCCAAATAGCACGAATGTTTTCACAAATACCGTGGATTTTCATTGGTGTTTATCAGAGGGGCGAGCTTTAGCCCGCTTCAATAGTAGTATTTCAAATTGGTTTTAACCGAAACTTACATTTTCGTTTATAAATTTAAACGCAAAATTTATTTAATAAGCGATATTTCCAGGCTTCGAGAAGTAATTATTTGCCTTTACCTACTAAAAATAAAAGAATGCAGAACAGCAACTTTGCGTTAACACTTGCAGCAAAATTCTTTTCACGAATAATAACAAAAACAAGTCATCATCGAAATCCGCAGGAAAATAAATCTGCATAATCAACAAAACCTGCGACAAATTAAAATAAACTAATAAATTTGTCCTTTAAAAATAAAAACCATTGGACTTTTATCCATCCATCGAAAGATCAGACATTCAGGAAATAAAAAAGTTTCAGGAGCAGAAGCTTCAGGAACTTTTAACGTATCTTGAAACTCATTCACCATTTTATCAAAAGGTATTCAAAGAAAACCATATCCATATTGCTGAAATTCAGACTTTGGAAGATCTGAAAAAAATTCCGACCACAACGAAGAACGATATTCAGCAGCATAACGATGATTTTTTCTGTGTGACACCCGATAAAATTGTGGATTACAGTACGACTTCAGGAACACTGGGAGATCCTGTAACATTCGGATTATCAGATAACGATCTTGAAAGATTAGCCTACAACGAAGCCATTTCTTTTGCGTGTGCAGGAATAAAAAAAGGGGATGTAGTACAGATGATTACCACGATCGATAAAAGATTCATGGCGGGACTTGCTTACTTTTTAGGACTCAGAAAAATGGGAGCCAGTGTGGTAAGAATGGGACCGGGAATTCCCGAACTTCAATGGGATTCCATTTTTAGATACAAACCGAAATATTTAATCACCGTTCCGTCTTTTTTGCTAAAAATGATCGATTATGCCGAAAAACATGGGATAAATTATAAAAATTCCAGTGTTTATGGAGCAGTTTGTATCGGAGAGAGCATCAAAAATCAGGATTTTACGGATAATATTCTTTCCCTGAAAATTAAAGAAAAGTGGAATATTAAACTTTTTTCAACCTACGCTTCTACGGAAATGAGCACCGCTTTTACAGAGTGTGAAGAACAAATTGGCGGACATCACCATCCGGAATTAATTATCACCGAAATTCTTGATGATGAAGGAAATCCGGTAAAAGAAGGCGAAAGTGGGGAACTTACGATTACTACTTTGGGTGTTGAAGCAATTCCGTTGTTGAGATTTAAAACAGGCGATATTGTAAAAGCACATTATGAGCCGTGTAACTGCGGAAGAAATACGATGAGGTTGGGTCCTGTCATCGGAAGAAAACAACAGATGATCAAATACAAAGGGACTACATTGTATCCGCCTGCAATGAACGATATTTTAAATGATTTCAATAAGATTCTCTGTTATCAGATTGTTATTCAGTCAAACGAAATCGGGTTGGATGAAATTATCATTAAAATAAGCACAGACAGCAATTCCGAGGGTTTTGTAAATGAAGTAAGAGATCATTTCAGAGCAAAATTAAGAGTGAGTCCGAAAATTGAACTGGTCGATTTTGATGTTTTATCTAAAACGGTATTTAATCCGAACAGCAGAAAGCCGATAACGTTTTCGGATTTAAGATAAAGGATAAATAAAATAACCATGAGAAAAACGATATTTCTATTTTTAGTAGCTTTCTCGTCATGCTTGATGGCACAAAGAGTAAAAGTCATTACTGGAGATTATAACTTTTTAAAAGATCAAAAATTCATTAAAGTTGTTTTCAAATTTGAAGGTGTTACTTTTGCTAAAAAGAAAATTACCGAAGAACAATATATCGATGAGAGAATGCAGGAGATTGAAAAGAGGGCAGGAAAAAAAGAAGCTGAAAAATGGAAAAATGACTGGGAATTTTCAAAATCTAAAACTTTTCAGGATAAGTTTTTAGCTTCATGGAATAAGAATACAAAAATTGAAGCATCTACAGATTTCAAAAGAACAAAATACACTCTAATTGTTGAGCCGACATGGATTTCTCAAGGTATTTTTGGAGGAATTGGCAGTATTCCTGCGGAAATGAATTCTAAAATGACCTTTGTAGAATCAGACAATCCCACGAATATTTTAATGGTTGTTGAAGGAATAAAAGCAACGGGAGATAATGGGATTGGTATTCCGAATAATAATAATCGAATTGCAGAATGTTACGCAAAAACATCTAAAATGTTGGCGTTAAAAGTAGATCATTATGTTAACAAAAAATAGATTTTAAAATTTAAATAAACGATGAAAAAAACATTCCTATCCTTTCTGGTTTTTTTAGCCTGTGTTCTACATGCACAAAAGATGAAAGTGATTTCCGGAAATTTCGATTTCCTGAAAGGACAGACTGAACTGAACCTTAACATGGATTACAGCCACATAACATTTTATAAAGAAAACATAGATGAGGCAGGCTACATTGCCAAACAGGAAAAAGCGATCCAAAAAGCAGGTAAAAGTCCTGAAGAATTTGAAAAGTGGAAGAAAGACTGGGAATATTCTAAAAATACTCAGTTTGTGGATAAATTTTTAGCATCCATGAGTAAAAACACGGATATTAAAACTTCTGTGAACAATTCATCTGCAAAATATACTCTCATTGTAGAAACTGTCTGGATTTATCCGGGATGGTTCGGAGGAATTATGAACCAGCCTTCAAAACTGAGTACACTTTTAAAATTTGTAGAAACAGAAAATCCTTCTCATGTTTTACTGGAAATCGAAAGTAAGAATGCTCCCGGCGATAATTTTGTGGGACTTCCAAATAATAATGACAGAATTTCGGAAGGATATGCCAAAACAGCAAAGACTTTGGCTCATATGATTGAAAGAGAGATCAAATAAAAAGATAAGATAAGAAATCCGCCTCTGAAATAGGAAGCGGATTTTTTTATGCTTGTTGCTTTTCTGCCTTAATAAATTCTGCCAGATTTTTAATTGCCGTATCATGAATTCTCACAAAAGTATTCTTCTTGTTCCAGACATAACCCGCCAAAACCGCACAGATTTTTCTTTTCACATCAGGATTTTCCGGTTGGTGGAAAAATAATTCCTGAAGATTTCCGGTGTACCATTCTTTTACATACGTTGTGAAAACATCAACGCCGTATAAAATATAGTCTGCAAATTCCTTTTGCCAGTCTACCTGTTCGCCGTTCAGTTGCCTTAAGGCTAATTTTGCTGCGGTCATTCCGCCTTCTGTGGCAAAAGCCATTCCTGAAGAGAAAACCGGATCTAAGAATTCCGAAGCATTTCCTGTAAGCGCAAAACCGTCACCGTACAATTTTTTTACCGAGCACGAATAATCTTTCAGATGTTGAGGTTCAAAAAGAAAATCTACATCCCCGAAACGTTTTACATAATAATCCGAAAGGGAAATTGCTTTTCTCAGAGCTTCCGTTGTATCGCCGTTTGCGGATAATTTTTCGATATATTCAGTAGGTCCTACAATTCCTACGCTCGTGTTTCCGTTAGAAAAAGGAATTACCCAAAGCCAGACTTCCGTTTCTATAATATCAAAAGAAATCAGAGTTCCTTCCGTTCCTTCTTCCCGGTTAATGTCTTTTACGTGAGAAAAAATCGCAGAATGAGGAGAAAGCTTTGAAGGTTTTTCTAAATCCAAAAGTCTCGGTAAAACTCTTCCGTAACCGCTGGAATCGATCACAAATTTGGCATGAATTTCTTTTATTTCGCCGTTCTTATTTTTTACAGTCGTTACAGAATCTGTTCCGTTGAATTCAATGCCGATGACTTCCGTTTCGAATTCAAGATCAATTCCTTTATTAATGACTTCCTGAGCTAAAACATTATCAAAATCCGCTCTCGGAACCTGCCACGTCCAGTCCCATCCTTCCCCGAATTTATTACTGAAATCAAAAATGCAGACTTCGTTGCCTCTTAAAAAACGTGCTCCCAGTTTCTTCTCAAAGCCCATTTTGTCAAGAGCAGGGAAAAGTCCGGCTTCATCAAAATGATCCATCACACGAGGAATCAGGCTTTCTCCAATAACCAGTCTTGGAAATTTTGTTTTTTCAACAACTTTCACGTTGACGTTGTTCTTCTTTAAGTATGAAGAAGATACGCAGCCGGACGGTCCGGCGCCGATTACAAGAACGTCAACAAATTCTTTGCTCATCTTTGATTTTTTATTTTAATAATTACTTCTATCTTTGCCGCAAAATTAATGACAATTAATTAATAATTACAAAATTATCTATTTATTACTTTTTAATTAATGAAAATAAATAACTTTTTAGAACTGAGTGACTTTAAGAAAGTCATCATCAACAATGAGAAAATAGAACTGGATGATACACTTCTTGCCAGAGTGGATGAGAGTTTTCAGTTTTTAAAAGAATTTTCAAAAAATAAAGTAATATATGGTGTGAACACGGGTTTCGGACCGATGGCGCAGTTCAAGATCAGCGATGAAGATACCCACCAGCTTCAGTATAATCTTATCAGAAGTCATTCTTCGGGGATTGGAAATCCGCTTCCCGCAGACGAAGCAAAAGCCTGTATGCTGGCAAGACTGAATACCTTATCATTAGGAAAATCGGGTGTTCATCATTCTGTAGTAAATTTACTTAAAGAATTAATAAACAGAGATATTACGCCGCTTATTTTTGAACACGGAGGTGTTGGGGCAAGTGGAGATCTGGTTCAGTTGGCGCATCTTGCATTGGTATTGATCGGGGAAGGTGAAGTTTTCTATAAAGGAGAAAGAAAATCAACAAAAGAAGTTTTTGAGATCGAAAACTTACAGCCGATTCAGGTAGAAATCCGTGAAGGACTGGCTTTGATGAACGGAACATCCGTGATGTCCGGAATTGGAGTCGTTAATGCGCATAAAGCGAATCAGTTAACCGATATTTCAATCAAATTATCTTGTGCGATCAACGAAATTGTTCAGGCGTATGACGATCATTTATCTGAAGTGCTGAACGGAACCAAACTTCACGAAGGACAGCAGAAAATTGCAGAAAAAATGCGTGCTCACTTATCTGACAGTCAATTGATCAGAAAAAGAGCCGATCATTTATATACTCACTTTGAAGAGCAGGAAAAGGTTTTCAAGGAAAAAGTTCAGGAATATTATTCTTTACGATGTGTTCCTCAGATTTTGGGACCTGTTTTAGATACGTTGGAATATACGGAAAAAGTATTGGAAAACGAGATCAATTCAGCAAATGATAATCCGATCATCAATGTAGAAGATCAGCACGTTTACCACGGTGGAAATTTCCACGGCGATTACATTTCCCTTGAAATGGATAAGCTGAAAATTGTAGTCACCAAATTAACAATGTTGGCGGAAAGACAATTGAATTATTTACTGAATTCTAAAATCAACGAAATTTTGCCTCCGTTTGTTAATTTAGGTAAATTAGGATTCAATTTCGGGATGCAGGGTGTTCAGTTTACGGCAACTTCCACTACGGCAGAAAGCCAGATGTTGTCCAATCCGATGTATGTTCACAGTATACCTAACAATAATGATAATCAGGATATTGTAAGTATGGGAACCAATGCAGCGGTTATTTGCAGAAAAGTAATCGAAAATGCATTCGAGGTGTTGACAATTGAAGCCATTACCATTGTTCAGGCAATAGAATATCTTGGTTTTCAGGATAAAATTTCATCGGCAACCAAAGAATTGTACGATGAAATAAGAAAAATAATTCCTACGTTTTCTGATGATATGGTAATGTATCCTTATCTGGAAGAAGTGAAGAAATATTTAAAGGCAATGTAATTTTTTAAGGAAATTAATTGTCATACTTAAGGAAAGGAAAATATACACAAAAAACTAAAACTACATAAGCAACACATGAAATGTGCAATCGTCACAGGAGGCTCAAGAGGAATCGGAAGAGCGATCTGTATAAAACTGGCTGAAGAAAAAAACTATCATATCTTAATCAACTACACTTCAAACGAAGCGGCAGCTAAAGAAACGTTAGCTAAAGTGGAAGAACTGGGATCTACCGGAGAAATTTTGAAATTTGACGTAGGAAATGCCGAAGAAACCCAAAAAGTTTTAACAGAATGGCAGGAAAATAATCCTAAATCCGTTGTTGAGGTGATCGTAAATAATGCCGGAATTACAAGAGACGGATTGTTCATGTGGATGCCAAGTGAAGACTGGAATGCAGTGATTAACACCAGTTTAAATGGTTTTTTCAACGTGACGCATTTCTTTATCCAGAAACTGTTGCGCAATAAATACGGCAGAATTATCAATATGGTTTCTGTTTCCGGAGTGAAAGGAACGGCAGGACAGACCAATTATTCTGCGGCGAAAGGTGCTTTGGTAGGAGCTACAAAGGCGCTGGCTCAGGAAGTGGCGAAAAGAAACATTACCGTAAACGCGGTTGCACCGGGATTCATAAAAACGGACATGACGCAGGAATTCAATGAAGACGAATTGAAAGCAATGATTCCTGCAAACCGATTCGGGGAAGCGGAAGAAGTGGCAGATTTAGTCGCATTTTTAGCCTCTAAAAAGTCATCGTACATTACAGGCGAAGTCATCAATATTAACGGAGGAATCTACTCATAAAATCAGGTGGCAGATAAAAGGTAGCAGTTGTGAGCTGCAACCCAAAACCTAAAACCTAAAACCTTGAACATTACATGGAAAATAGGGTTGTCATTACCGGAATGGGAATTTATTCCTGCATCGGAACTTCTTTGGAAGAGGTGAAAGAATCTTTATTTCAGGGAAAATCCGGAATTCATTTAGTAGACGAAAGAAAAGAATTTGGTTTCAGATCGGGATTAACGGGCGTGGTTCCGAAGCCGGATCTCAAAAATCTTCTCAGCCGCAGACAGCGCGTAAGCATGGGCGAAGAAAGCGAATATGCCTATATCGCAACGCTTGATGCACTGAAACAGGCAAATATAGATCAGGATTTTTTAGACAATAACGAAGTCGGAATTTTATACGGAAACGACAGTGTTTCCAAGGCAGTGGTAGAATCGATCGATATAGCGAGAGAGAAAAAAGATACAACGTTAATGGGTTCAGGAGCCATTTTTAAATCCATGAACTCTACCGTTACCATGAACCTTTCGACCATTTTTAAACTGAGAGGAATCAATTTAACCATCAGTGCAGCCTGTGCAAGCGGATCTCACTCTTTGGGACTAGCTTACATGATGATTAAAAACGGTTTTCAGGAGATGATTATTTGCGGAGGAGCACAGGAAACCAATAAATATTCGATGGCGAGCTTTGACGGTTTGGGCGTTTTCTCAGTACGGGAAAATGAACCCACAAAAGCATCCAGACCTTTTGATAAAGACAGAGACGGATTAATTCCGAGTGGAGGAGCAGCAACTTTAATTGTTGAAAGTTTAGAATCTGCCCAAAAAAGAGGAGCCAATATCATCGCGGAAATTGTCGGGTATGGATTTTCTTCCAACGGAGGACATATTTCCACCCCAAATGTAGACGGACCGGCTTTAGCCATGAACAGGGCTTTGCAACAGTCTGGTTTACAGGTAAAAGATATCGATTATATTAATGCTCATGCAACATCTACACCAATTGGTGATGCCAATGAAGCGAAAGCCATTTACGAAATTTTCGGAAGCGAAGTTCCGGTAAGTTCAACAAAATCAATGACCGGTCACGAATGCTGGATGGCAGGTGCGAGTGAAGTCATTTACTCGATCCTTATGATGCAGAACGATTTTGTAGCCCCGAATATCAATCTGGAAAATCCTGATGATGAGGCGAAAAAGATAAATTTGATCGCCGAAACTAAAAGTCAAAAAATTGATGTATTTTTGTCGAATTCTTTCGGATTTGGGGGAACCAATTCTGCATTAATTGTTAAAAAATTTAATTAAAAACATGGAAAGGGAAAAGATTATTGCGATTGCCAATGACTTTTTAGTCAACGAATTTGAAGTAGACGGCGATGAAATCAGCAATGATGCAAACTTTAAAAAAACGCTGGGTTTAGACAGCTTAGATTATATTGATCTTGTAGTGGTTATCGAATCTAATTTCGGAGTGAAATTAGGCGAAGCAGACTTCAAAAACATCGTGACTTTTGACGATTTTTATACCGTGATCGAAAACAAGATTACTGAAAAAAGCGTATAATTGATTTAGCTTCTTTGCCGAGTAAAACGCTCTTGCGAACTTAAAAAAAAGGTAGTAGTTAAAAATTTCTTGCGAACTTTGCGTTAAGAACAAAAAATATGAACAAGTGGAAAGGTAAATCTAAAGGGACGATTCTGGGCTACAAAATTTTCGTCTGGTGCATTAGAAATATCGGGATCAGAAGTTCATATGTAGTGCTTTACTTTGTTGCGTTCTATTATTTTTTGTTCGAAAAAAACAGCAACAGATACTACCGTTATTATTTTTCAGAAAGGCTGAAATATGGCTTCTGGAAAACAAAACTTTCTCTGTTTAAAAGCTATTTCACTTTCGGAACCGTTCTTATTGATAAAACTGCTATTTCAGCAGGATTGCGCAACAAATACACCTACGAATTCGATGGAATTCAAAACCTCAGAAACCTTTTAGCCGAAAAAAAAGGAGGCGTTCTCATCAGTGCGCACATCGGAAATTTTGAAATTGCCGAACATTTCTTTGCCGATATCGATTTCGACTGTCAGATCAACTTAGTAACAACAGATCAGGAAGTTACAGTTATTAAAGAATATCTTGAAAGTGTTTCCGTAAAAGCGAGTAGCATTAAATTTATTTACGTGAAAGACGATATGTCCCATATTTTCGACATCAATGAAGCCTTGTCTAAAAATGAGCTCATTTGCTTTACCGGAGACCGATATTTCGAAGGCTCAAAGTTTTTAGAAGGCGAATTACTGGGAAAAACGGCAAAATTTCCTGCAGGACCCTTTCTCATTGCTTCCAGATTAGGCGTTCCGGTCGTGTATGTGTATGTGATGAAAGAAAAAAATCTGCATTATCATTTGTACGCAAGAGTTGCCGAAAACGTCAAAAAACGCGATGCACAGGGACTTTTGAACTCTTACACTCAAAATCTTGAATCCATGATTCGAAAATATCCGCTCCAATGGTTCAATTATTTTGATTTTTGGGACGATATTAATTAAATTTCCTACTTTTACCTTCTGAAAACTAATATTTAACTCAAACATTAAATGATTGAGAAATTTAAAATAAAGTCCTAAGTTTCCTTTTATCTTTGCTGAGTGTTAACGCCTTTGCGAACTTAAAAACAGAAAGTGATTAAGAAAAATCTTTGTGGACTTTGCGTTTTAAAATTCAAAATCATTAAAGACACTTTCTTCCTTGAAAAAAACACACGACATACTCGTCATCGGCAGCGGATTGGGCGGTCTTGTTTCAGCGCTTGTTTTGGCGAAGGAAGGTTTGAAGGTGTGCGTTCTCGAGAAAAACAATCAGTACGGCGGAAATTTACAGACCTTTTCCCGCGACAAACTCATCTTCGATACCGGAGTTCACTATTTAGGAGGACTTTCCGAAGGACAAAATCTTCATCAGTATTTTTCCTATCTGGAAATTATGGAAGAACTTCAGCTTCATAAGATGGACGAAAACGGCTACGACAAAATCACTTTTGGAGACGATGAAACCGAATATCCTCACGCACAAGGCTACAGAAATTTTGTTGAACAGCTATCAAAATACTTTCCCGAAGAAAAAGACAATTTAGAAGACTATTGCGAAGAAATTCAGAGAATTTGCAGTCAGTTTCCCAGATACAATCTTGTGGGAAAAAACAATTACAACGAAGAAATTCTTCACTTAAATACCAAAAGATTTATTGAATCTTTAACCTCGAATAAAAAGCTGCAGTCTGTTTTATTAGGATCCAATTTTCTCTACGCGGGAGATTCCGAAAATATTCCGTTTTACGTTCATGCGCTCACTGTAAATTCCTATATCCAAAGTGCTTACAAATGCATCAAAGGAGGAAGCCAGATTTCAAAACTGCTGATTCGCAGGCTTCGTGAGCATGGAGCAGAAGTACACAAACATGCTGAAGTTTCCGAATTTATTTTTGATGAAAACAATATGTTATCCAGAGTAAAAACTTCAGAAGGAAAAGAATATTTTGCGAAAAAATTCATTTCAAATATCGAAATTCGCACAACCCTGAAACTTCTCGGAGAAGAAAGGCTTAAAAAATCATTTGTCAACAGAATTGTAAGCTGGGAACCCGTTCCGTCATGTTTCAGTGTTTATCTCGTGATGAAACCACAATCTTTTCAGAATTTCAATTATAATATTTACCATTTTGCCAATGAGGAAATGGTCTGGAATGCCTATCGTTATCAAAAAGAAAAATGGCCCGAAACGTATATGCTTTCTTCCACAGAATCCAAACACAATCCCGGTTTTGCAGAAACTCTCACCGCCATTTCCTACATGGATTTTCAGGAAGTGGAGGAGTGGAAGGAAACCGTCAATACCGTTGCAGACAAATATGAAAGAGGAGCATTGTATGAAAAATTCAAGCTGGAAAAAGCTGAAAAAATGATGGATGCTTTAGAAAAGAAATTCCCTGATTTAAGAAAATCGATTAAGTGTTTTTACACTTCTTCACCGTTGTCTTATCGCGATTATATCGGAAGCTTTAACGGAAATATGTACGGTTACATGAAAAGTTCTGAAAATCCTCTGAAAACCATGGTTTCTCCACGCACGAAAATCGACAATCTTTTTCTTACCGGACAATCCGTCAATATGCACGGAATTTTGGGCTGTACGATCGGCGCATTCAATACCTGCGCAGAAATTCTCGGAAAAGATCTGATTGATGAAAGATTAACACAATTGATTAATAAAAATAAAGGTGAAAAATAGCGAAAATGATATGCCGTTTGTTGTCATCCGGAACGAAATGAGATGGAGTAAAGGATTTAAATTGTTTTTTTTGAGATTCTTCCTTCGTCAGAATGACAAGATTCAATGTTTTCGAAATAGCGGATCTATAATCTTAATTTTTCTCAGTCTAAACCTTAGCCTTTTCCTCAACTCTTGCGGAATAAGAAAATCCATCAAACATCTTCCCGAGGTGAAGCAGTATTCCCTTGAAATTCCAAAGGTTACAAAAATTAACGATTCAACTTTCAGTTTCAATCAGAATTATTTAACAAAAAATAAGCAGCAGATCTGGGAATTGTATATTCAGGGAAATCCTCTGCAATTAGGTTATAATAACGGAGCTTTAACCCAAAATCTGATGCAGAAACAGGAAGAAATTTTCTTTTCGAAAATTGAAGGATTTGTCCCGTCGAAGTTTAAGCAAAACTTACTGAGAGGTTTCCTGAAATGGTACAACCGGAAAATGTATCTTAATGTAAGGGAAGATTTTCAGGCAGAAATCTACGGAATGTCTCAATATTCTTCGGACAAATATAATTTTATCGCACCAAAGTTTCTGCGAAGTATGTATCTCCACGGAGCGCACGATATTGGTCATGCCATGCAGGATTTAATGATGGTGGGCTGTACTTCTCTTGCGGTCTGGAATGAAAATACGGAGGACGGAGATTTATTGATCGGAAGAAATTTCGACTTTTACGTGGGAGATGATTTTGCTAAAAATAAGGTCATAGAATTCGTTCAGCCGGAAGAAGGGATTCCTTATCTTTCTGTGACATGGGCGGGAATGATCGGCGTAGTTTCAGGGATGAACAAAGAAGGAATTACCGTTACCATTAACGCCGGAAAATCTAAAATACCATTGACCGCAAAAACACCGATTTCTCTGGTGACAAGGGAGATTTTACAATATGCCAGAACTATTGATGAAGCAATTGCCATTGCCAAAAAGAGAAAAGTCTTCGTTTCGGAATCTATTCTGGTCGGAAGCGCGAATGATAAGAATGCAGTGATTATTGAAGTTTCACCCGATAATTTCGGGGTGTATGAAGTGAAAAATACAAGCCGTGTTTTTTGCACCAATCATTTCCAGTCGGAGGCTTATAAAAATGATAAAAGGAATCTGAAACATATTGCGGAAAGCCATTCAGAATACCGTTATGAAAAACTGCAGGAACTTTTAGCGGAAAATAAAAAGCTCAATCCCGAAAAAATGGCAGCGATTTTAAGAGACAAATCCGGCTTGAAAGGGGAGAAGATAGGATATGGAAACGAAAAAGCAATCAATCAGCTTTTGGCGCATCACGCCGTGATCTTTTCGCCTCAAAAAAAATTAGTCTGGGTTTCTGCAAATCCTTATCAGTTGGGAGAATTTGTCTGTTATGATCTGAATGAAATTTTTTCAAATAATAGATTAAAAAGCGGCGAGTTTGCAAAATCTGAATTGAATATTCCAAAAGATCCTTTCATTGATTCTCAGGAATTTAAAAATTACGAAGAATGTAAAAAATTAAGCTCTCAAATTGAATATTCAACGGATGATAAAGAGAAAGTACTCTCAGAGGAATTTATTAATCATTATCAATCTTTAAATCCTGATTTCTGGCTCGTTTATTTTCAGGTGGGAAAATATTATTTTAACAAGAAAGAATATGCCAAAGCAAAAACACAATTTGAAAAAGCATCAACCAAAGAAATTACTACCGTTCCGGATAGAAAAAATGTGGACAAATATCTGAGAAAAACAGTGAAAAAACTGAAATAACGGGTTTAATTTTTATCAGGGCTCACCTTATTCAGAAAAAGAAAAGTTGCTACCCCTAAAATTGCAGAGGCAGAAGTCGCCAGAATGAAACTTCCTATAACGTACTGCAAGAGATTATTTTTTACCAGATCAAAGTTCAGTTCCTGACTGAAAATATTGCTGTCTCCATGCACAAAAGGAGAACCCAGAAACAGCGAAGCGGCAATAATGAAGGGAATAAAAGGTGGTAAACTTACATTGGATGCAAAAAAAGCAAGCACTTTATTCAGCTTGAATAGTACAGAAAGAGAAATAACAATCAGCGTATGAAATCCCCAGAACGGAGAAAAGCCTACAAAAACGCCCAAAGCAATCGAAAAAGCTTTAATCCTGTTGCTTCCGTCACTTTCCAGAACATCTTCTTTTATGAATCTTTTAATGCTTTTTTTTTTGAAATTATTCACGAAGTTTCGCGGAATAATATAAAGCAAAGTAATGGTTACCAGAATCGTGTTCAGGATACTGATCCTCGTAAAATCTTTAAACGGTCTGAAATGAGAAACCCTTTCAGCGGGATCATAAAGAACCTTCACCGGAACATTTCTAACCGGAATGTGTCTCCATGCTGTTCTTACAATAATTTCAATTTCAAATTCAAACTTTGGCGTAAAATATTTCTTGGGAATTTTATGCAGAGGATATAATCGGTAACCGGATTGTGTGTCTTCAAGCTTGATTCCGGTTTCAAACCAGAACCAGAAATTAGAGAAACGGTTTCCGAAACTGCTTTTCTTGGGAATTCCGTCCTGAGACATATTTCGGTTTCCGATGAGCAGAACATCTTCCTTTTCATTCAGCAAAGCCTCCACAAAAACAGGAATATCATCCGGATAATGCTGTCCGTCGGAATCAATCGTGATTGCATAATCGTAGCCGAGTTCTTTAGCCTTTCTGAAACCCGTCTTTAAACCATTTCCTTTTCCTTTATTCTCCGGTAAATCAATAACTTCGATCTGCGAATAACTTCTTAAAATTTCTTTCGTAGAATCCGTAGAACCGTCATTTACAGCAATGATGTCTTCCGTATAATCCAGAACACCGTCGATTACTCTTTTCAGAGTTTTTTCATTGTTATAAGTAGGAATTAAAACACAAATTTTCTTTTCAGAGATTGCATTTCGTACTTCGGAAAGGTTCATGTAAATGGTTGGTTAATAGTGTTTTATTTAAAATTTAACTTTTCAGTCTCCGTCATGGTTTTAGACTGTGCTGCAAATTTTTTAATATAACTTTTTAAAGCAGAATTCTGTTTGCTGTAATTATTGATGAGAAATACTTTATCATCTTTAAGGCTTCCTCTGTAACCTACAATTTTCGGAATGTTTTCCTGAACACTCATGCGGATCAGCCTTAATTCAGCATTATTCGGGTTGCTTTTAATAACCGCTTCAAGATTGGTTGCTCCGGATTTTACCAAAGCTTTTCGGTTATTTTTGGAAATTTTTGCCTCCATAATCTGCGCCGCCGCTTTATATCCCTGAATGGCTGCATCCGATCCCGAAGTTTTTTCGGCTAAACTGATGAATGCTTCTGTATTGGCATTAGAGCTGCTTGCTTTGGCGTAACTTTCTCTCAGAGATTCAAGTCCCGACTGAAAAAAAAGCATAAAAGCCGTGATGAACGAAAAAATTAATTTCATTTTGTCAATTTTTGATAATTTACCGACATTTTTAATGCAATAGTCTCGCCAAAAGAAGTCGTGTTCTTTACCTTTACATCTCCTTCATTTTCAGTAATATCCAATTGGATTTTAAGATCAGGTGTTTCAAAAGGATTGATGATTGCCATGAACTTTACATTCAATGCCGTTTTTAAAAATAATGAAGATCCGGTGAATTCTTCAGCAAGCTCCTTCACGATCTGCATCATACAAACTCCCGGCGTTACAGGATTTCCGGGAAAATGCCCTTTAAAGATATCGTGATCTTTATTCAGGGAAATCTGGGCGGTGAAACTTCCGTTTTCCGTCTTTTCGTAGGATTGTAACGTATAAAAGTCTGTAAGAATGCTTTGCATATTATTCTGTTTCCGTTATTTGAAATAGTTTTATATTGATCTTGAAATCTTTGTGTTGAAGAATCAAACTATCCGCGAAGATATGTTTTTTTGCATCAAATGTAAAATCGATCTTTTCCTTATTATTTTTGGTGTAAATGATTTGTTTTAACAGATTATTTTCTTTGTTAAAAAATAAATAATACCCTTTATTATCCATTTTAGAAAAGTAAATTCTGGAATTTTCGTTTTCAAAACTTTCTGTTACCGGATATTTCTGCTTCAGAAGCTGCTGAAAATCGTTTCTTAAAAAATTAATCACGATTTTTTTATCCAGATCAGGAAGAACATAATTCAGCTTGAAATCATCCTCAGAAATCTCAAAATCAATCAGTTTATTCCCAAAATCAGAAGTCAGAACCACACGATGGGTCGTTTCGCTGATTTTTTTGATAATTAAAATTCCGCTCACATGATTTTTATAAATATCCATCTGACATTTATACACATAATCTTCTTTGGATGAAAAATATAAATTTTCCACTGTTTTTTCAGAAGACGGAATCGGTTTTGCATCAGTAAGCTTATACATTTTGCACGAAACAAACAGTATGAAAATCAGGCTATAAGCTAAATTCCGAAGCTGCAACAGGCGCATTGATCTTGGTGTTTTTGAAAATAATATTCGTGGTGTCTCCCGAAGCTTCCGTCATATTAACCTGAGAAACAGTAGATTGATTTTTAGGAAAATGCAGCTCGATCTGCTTGATATATTTTAAAAGCTGAGCCGATTTCGGAGTAAATTTGGCGATATTCGAAGTCGTGTTCTTTAGGTAAGAAACAGAGAATTCAGGATCGTTGAACATCTGTCCGTTTGAGCTTCCGACAATAAGTTTGTTGATTTTTTCAAACGTTTTGCTTTTTGCATCCACCGAAGATTTTTTACCCTGATCGTTAATCAATATTTTGTTGTCTTTAAAAACAATGCTGTATTGATAGGGTTTTGTGTACTTCCAACTCAGCATATTTGGCGTTTTCAGAGACATTCTTCCATAGGTGACAATGTTTTTATCCAAAAAATCCATTTTTTTAGTCTGGGTAAAATCTGCCTGTAATGTTTTTATTTCCTTGGTTTCCGAAGAAACTTTGGTTACAAACGCTTTCGCTTCCGCTCCCGACATTGCCGTATTCTGCGCAAAGAAGAAGCCTGAAATTAGTAAAAATGCTCCAAGAGCTATATTTTTAATCATTGTTTAACGTTTTTAAATTTAACCACAAGGATGACAAGGGTTTCACAAACACTATTAAAGAATATTTATTAATAATTCTTGTCTTCCTGGTGAAATCCTTGTGGACTTAGTGGTTTTCAAATTTATCAATTGTAAAAGTTGAATAATTTTTCTGCTTCAAAAATACTAATAAATCCTCCAAAACATTGTACGTTTTTTGTGAAGTGTCGTGAAGAAGTACAATGCTTCCTTTTTTTAAATTTTTCGTTACTTTCTGGTAGATTTTTTTCTCATCTTCTGTAATCGTATCAAGAGAACGGACGTTCCATCCGATGCTTTTTTTGCCGGTTTTTCTGATGGCTTTGGCAATATTCGGATTGGTAACTCCGAAAGGCGGTCTGTACAAATTGGTTGTTAAATTTCCAGTTTTAAGCATCACTTCATCACATTTCTCAATTTCCTCAACCATTTTTGAAGTCGATAAAAATCCGGTATTGTTAGAATGTGAAAGAGTATGATTTCCAACGGTATGACCATCCGCAATGATTCGTTGAAAAGTTTCAGGATATTTTTCAATCTGTTTTCCGATGCAGAAAAAGGTTGCTTTTACCTCATTTTCTTTTAAAAGATCTAAAAATTTTGGGGTGAATTCAGTCGGACCGTCATCAAAAGTCAGTGCCACTTCTCTGATTTTCGTTCTTTTATGGGTAATGCTGTTGACAAAATATCCCAGTTCAATATCGAAAGAACCCCAGATTACAAGCGCAGAAAACAGCAAAAAACAGAACAGATACACCCAAAAACTTCCGTGAAACGCGTAAATGAAAACGTTGCAGAAAAGATAAAATAGGATAAATAGATAATGCTTCATCTTTATTGTTTTTAAATTTTGGGTTTAAAATATTCACAATCTGTATCCATGCTGTCATTCTGATTGGAGCTAAGCGGAATGAAGAATCTCAAATTAATATTCTTAATGTTTACGCTAAAATAAACCATTAAGTTTTAGTTTAGAAGTTAAGATTATTAAGAGATTTCTCCTTCGTCGAAATGACAATTATGCCGTTTTTCTTTGCTAAATAAAATGCCTCTTCGAACGGAACCTATTTTCAATCAAACCTAACAGGTTTTTAAAACCTGTTAGGTTTTAATCTTTAAGCCTTTCCCAGCAAAACCAGACTGTGATCGTTTCCTTCTAAATGATTGTAAAACAAGATGTTTTACTTCGTTTTTTTATATTCCAAACCTAACAGGTTTCAAAAACCTGTTAGGTTTTAATTTTTAAGCTTTCCCCAACAAAACGGGACTGTGACTGTTTTCTCTTAAATGGTTGTAAATTAAGATGTTTACTTTATTTTTTATGTTCCAAACCTAACAGGTTTTTTAAACCTGTTAGGTTTTAATTTTAAGCCTTTCCCAGCAAAACCAGACTGTGATCATTTCCTCCTAAATGATTGTAAAGCAGAACACTTTTAATTTCTCCTTTTTTCAGATCATTAATCATCATCACTTCCGGAATCTCCTGATTTTTAAGAATATGACAAGCCATAAACGTCGAAAAGCCACTTGCCGTATTAAATTCTCCACTTAAATGTTTATAATACAGAAAAGCCGAATTTTCAAACAAATTCATTGCAATTTTATAATAAAAATCTGATTTTGCATCTCCGCTGAATCCTAAAATTACAGCATCAATTTCGTTATTGGTCAAATTATTTTTAGTTAAAAAATCTTCAATAAACTGTTGAGTCTCTTCCAAATCTAATTTGTTTGCGATCTGAATGTCTTTTAACTGAGCGTAAGAACGCTCTGTTTTATCTTTTCCTAAAACGAAAAAACTGGCACCTTCTCCCCAAATTACGCCTTCCGTTTCAGAATTCAGAAAATCAACGGGTAGATTTTCTTCTTTTTTAATGGTTTTGTTTAATTTGTACAGTTCCATCACTCTTTCGGTCTGTTCGTCTGTGGAGCCGACCAAAACGTTTTCAGCTTCACCGTCATTGATCTGTAATTTTCCATCTAAAAACGAAAATTCCAGAGACGACGAAGTATTCACATAGGTGAAATTGTACGCATGACACTGCAATCCTAAAGCAATTTGTCCTGCGACCGTATTGTGAGTAGACTGAATAAAATAGGTCGGAGTCAGAAACTCTTCATGATTATCCAGCACATTTTTCAGAAACTTTTCAGAATCCAGAGAACAGCCCATTCCTGTTCCTGTGATAATCGCATCTGGATATTCAATTCCTGCTTCTTTTAAAGCGTATTGAGAAGCTACAGAACTCATTTTTACCGTTTTAGACATTCTTCGGATCATTGCCGGAGGAATGAATTCTTTGTAAACAGGTTCAATTGCTTTTAAAACCTGAACTGAATTTTCAGGTTTGAGATTCCGGAAAAAATCTTCATTTAAAGTGTCCTGAGCTGAAATACAGGCTGCACTGTTGATGTAAACGGCACTCATGATTTTGAGAAAATTAAAGTTGAACAATTTCCTCCAAAACCAAACGAATTGGAAAGAACGTGGTTGATGTTTTTCTCTTTAAGCTCCGTTACAGGCGTTAAATCAAATTCTGCCATTTTTGTTTTAAAATTCAGATTCGGGAAAATGATATTATTTTGAATCGCCAAAAGAGAATACACCGCTTCGATTCCCGCCGCCGCAGCAAGCGTATGACCGGTAAACGCTTTTGTAGAACTGAATTCCGGAACGTTGTTTTCCCCAAAAATCCGGATCATCGCAATTCCTTCCGATAAATCGTTATTTGGCGTTGCTGTTCCGTGAACGTTGATATAATCGATATTTTCTTTATCTAAGCCCGAAACTTTTAATGCTTTTTCCATCGCTAAATAAGCTCCCTGTCCGTTTTCCGAAGAAGCAGTTTGGTGATGCGCATCATTGGCATTTCCGTATCCTGAAAGATATCCTAAGACTTTTTTATTTTCTTTTTTTACGACTTCATCAGATTCCAAAACGATGAAAGCGGCAGCTTCACCCAGATTCAGACCTTTTCTGTCGTTGTCGAAAGGCGTATTGTAAGAATCCGTAAGAATCATCAATGTATTGAAACCGTTCAAAGTAAATTTTGAAAGAGAATCTGTTCCGCCGACAATTACACGGTCTAAAACGCCGTTTTTAATCAGTTTTGCCCCCATCATAATCGCGTTTGCCGCCGAGGAACAGGCTGTACTGATGGTGGAAACCATACCTTTTAATCCGAGATAATCAGCGATTAACAAAGACGAATTTCCCGCATCGTGTGAGTCAATGTATTTTTGCTTTTCAGGAAAGTCTTCATAGGAGTAGAAATATTTTTCGGTAACATCCATTCCGCCAACGCTGGTCGAAGAAATCAGTCCCGTTTTATATTCATTGATATCCGAAATTCCGGCACTTTCCACAGCTTCTTTTGCCGCCATCATTCCTAACAGAGCGGTTCTTGTTGCATGATGATCTTCTTTGAGCTGAAGTTTTGCGGCAAGTTCCTCATTAGACAATTTGATTTCGCCTGTTTTGATATTTCCTTTATGACGTGTTTCAAACAAAGTAATGTCCGAAATCCCGTGCTTTCCGGAAGTCAGCGAACTCAGATTTTCCTCCACATTGTTTCCAATGGCGGAAATGATGCCCATTCCTGTTATGGCAATTTTTTGACCCATCTTTTAGTAATGTACCAATGTATCAGTTTAACAGCATAACAATATTGGTACATTGCTAAATTGATACATTGTTAGATTGAATTATTTTGTTCTGTTTTCTTCGATGAATTTTGCCATGGTTTCGATGGACGTAAAAATCTCCTTTCCTTTTTTCGGATCGGCTAATTTTATTCCGTATTCTTTATCCAAAAGAACGATCAGCTCCAGAGCATCAATAGAATCCAAACCAAGACCTCCTCCAAATAAAGGATCTGTGTCTTTAATTTCTTCTACTGCAACGTCTTCTAAATTAAGAACTTCGATGATTTTGTGTTTTAATTCTTCTCTTAAGTTTTCCATAAAATTAATTTGAAAATATGTTAATGAGACAATTTGAAAATGTATTAAATGTTATGCCTTATTGATATGATTTTACATTTTCAAATCAGCGCATTTTCAAATTATCAAATTTATAATGTCAGCAAATATACAAAAGCTTTGTAACTTTCCTGATATAGTTCTACCCAGCCGCACAATACTTTATCTGCCTTTCCGGACTGTAAAAGCTGTGCTGAATAATTGTTTAAAAATTCTTCATCCAATTCATCCAAAACAAAAAAAGCATTTTCGGTCTGCATTTTGTGTCTGATGCTGATTTCACCCACGCAGATATTCGGTAAAGTATACACAAAAACCGCGGGACTCGGAAAGTAATTTTCCTGAGAATTGATGCTTTCCTGATATTTGAAATCCGTGTCTAAACTTGATGATCTGTTTGCAAAAACCAATGCAGTTCTGCTTTGGTCTTCATCCTTGAGAATAATTTCAGAGGCAAGAAAAGCGAGTTTGCTTAAATGATCCATTTTATGAAATTTCGGATAATTCAGCTCTAAACTTTTATAAGCTTCTTTCGCAAAGTCTGAGAAGTTTTCAGTGGGGGTTTCAAAAATAACCTCGTTGTTGAGAACTATTTTTGAATTTTCTATGGTGCAGATGTCTGTTTTCTTCATGAGTAAGTTTCAAAAAGATTAGGGCTTTTTTGTTGGATTTTGATGGGTGTTGAAAACAGCAAAAACAATAATATTATCCCCGATAATTTGATAAATGATAACATAAGGAAACTTCTGAATGTAAGCCTCACGCAAGTTTCCTTTTTTTAAGGGAAAGTGAAATGGATGATTTTGAATTCTTAAAAAATAGGATTCAACTTTTTTTATAAATTTTTCACCAAGCCCGGTTTGTTGATTTTCGTACCAAAGGGCTGCTTCTAACAAATCATTTTCAGCATTCGGAGATAAAGAAAAGTGATAAATCATAATTTTTTCATCAGTCTTTCCTTCACTTCCTCCCATGAAGAAGTTTTAAGTTCGCCACTTAAATACTTTTCGCGTTCTTCCTCAATTCGATCATAAATATAATCAGGAACTTGTGGATAATCTGAAGATTCTAATTCTGAATCTCCCTCTTCAGCATCAATAATTCCTTTGAAAATGCGTAAAATTCTTTCATCGGCAATATCGATGAATTCGTGAATTCTTTTTCTGATGTCTACGGTGGAGTCCATTTTTAAAACTTTAATTTTATAAAATTACAAAATTATTTTCAGCATTTTTCCAAAACAATCGCGGCATTACATCCGCCAAAACCGGAAGCTGTTTTCAGAATATATTTAATTTCTGCGGATTGGTTTTCTTTGATAATATTCAAAGATTGGGAGGTTCCTGTTTCTTTAAAGTTTTTAGATGGAATTAATGTTTTATTCAAGGCACTTTCCATGGAAATGATACTTTCCAGCAATCCCGATGCGCCCAAACAGTGTCCATAATACGCTTTTAAACTATGTAAAGGAATGTTTTGTAAATTCATTCTGTTGAAAGCGATGGCTTCCATTTCATCGTTATAGATCGTCGCCGTTCCGTGTGCAGAGATGAAGTCTATTTTTTCTGCTGAAAGCTGAGCTTCTGTCATTGCGTTGTTGATGCTTGCAAATAATCCGTCTCCTGTTCTCGAAGGTCCGGAAATATGGTTTGCATCATTGATGGCAGAATCTCCCAGAATTTTAAAACTAAAATTTTCGTTTTCATCCGGTGTTGAAGTAATGTATACTGCCGCTGCCGCTTCGCCGATATTGATTCCGTCACGGTTTTTATCGTAAGGCTTACAAATCTCGGTTCCGATTGCCTGAAAAGAATTAAAACCTGAAATCACAAATTCTGAAATTTCGTCTCCGGCAACAACAAAAGCATCTTTATATTTTCCAGCCAGAATCATATTTTTGGCAACGCCAATTGCCATCACTCCCGAAACACAGGCGTTAGAAACAACAATGGGCTTTGTTTGAAACCCGAAAAAATCAGCGATTTTTTGTGCTAAATTGGAAAGAAAAACGCTTTCAGGTAATGTTTTCTGATTTTTTAACAAGCTGATATTTCCTTTTGTGGTAGATAAAATAAAAGCCGTTTCCCCTGAGATTGAGTGTCTTTCAACCAATGGTTTTAAACTCAGCAAAAACATCTTTTCAAGTCTTGTGAAGCTCACGTTGTCATTGGCTAAACGCCGAATCTCCGATTTTTGAGCGGAGTCGAAGAATCTATTGAATTCGTTATCTAATTTCTCAGAATCAATCATCGAAGCATAAAAAGGCTCCTGATTTTCGATGATTTTGTGTAAACCTACGCCGGATTTTCCTTCAACAAGAGCATTCCAGTTTGAAGAAACGTCAAAACCTAAAGGCGTGACGCAGTTATAATCTGTAATATAAACTTCTTTCTTCATCAGAGTCCCATTTTATCTTTCCATGCCTGAAAAAACTCAGGATTATACAAGCATAAATTGTTATCAGAATCCAGAAAAACCTGAATGGTTTCACCTGAACAGACCAATTTATCTTCTTCGTTAAAAAGCTCGTATTTATAGATCAATTTCGCAGAATTTGAATTGACGAAAGTCGTTACAATTCTGAAGGTTTCGCCATATTTTAAAGGCAGAAAATGTTCGCAGGTGCTTTTTACGATTGGGGTAACATAGCCTGCTTTTTGAATATCAAGATACGTTAAACCATGCTGTCTTCCAAAAGCTTCTCTTCCGTCTTCAAAATAAACGATATAATGTCCGTGCCAGACAATTCCCAAAGGATCTGTTTCGTTGAATCTTACGCGGACTTGTTCCGTACAAGTTAAATTTTCTTTAGACTGCATTTTGTTTTCTTTTTTTACCACAAAGGGCACAAAGGTTTTCACAAGGTTCACAAAATAAATTTCTTTTTCTGTGTTAAAAACTTGTGTTTTTCGTGGTGAATAAACCCCTAAGTTCACAAAGTTATACACAATGTTCACAATAAATATTCTAAATTTTATATCGTTCCGTTGATTAATCTTTTAACCCCATTTTTAAATAAAACTGAGTTAAAATTAATCAATAAACCCAATTTACAATTGCTTAATTTTAAATACGTTAAAACTTGAGCAATATGAATTTCATTTAATGATTCTACGGATTTTATTTCAACAACAACTTTTCTCTCAACTAATAAATCAATCCTATAGCCAATGTCAAGTTTTATGTCATCATAAATTAATGGCATTGGTTTCTGTTTTTCTATCAGTAATCCGGATTTCTGTAACTCATAGTACAGACATTCTTCGTATGCGCTTTCTAAAAGTCCGACTCCAAGTTGGCGATGAACTTTTAATCCTGCATCAAAGATAACTTTTGAAACTTCATTTTCATTCATATCATTTTGTGTTTTATAATTATTTTTACCACAAAGGTCACAATAGTTTCCACAAGGGACATAAAATAAATGCTTGAGCCCTTTGTGAAAAACTTTGTGCTCTTAGTGGTTATCCTAAACAGCATTTTGTTTTCTTTCATAAAATAATGAAATCGCGACCATTGCTACATAAAATAAAAAAATCTCATTTTCATTCATATCATTTTGTGTTTTATAATTATTTTTATCACAAAGGTCACAATAGTTTCCACAAGGGACACAAAATAAATGCTTGAGCTCTTTGTGAAAAACTTTGTGCTCTTAGTGGTTAATCTTAAACAGCATTTTGTTTTCTTTCATAAAATAATGAAATAGCGACCATTGCTATATAAAATAAAAACAGGAAAATGATTTCTTTCGCAATTCCTCCAATTCCGCTGTTTCTTAAAATAATGTCGTAATAAGCATTTAATCCCCAATTCATAGGAGAAAATTTGGCGATGGTCTGCATAAATTCAGGCATTAAAAATACGGGAACCCAGATTCCGCCGATTGCAGCCAAAACCACCACGGAAGTCGCACCAAACGGAGCCGACTGTTCCTGAGTATTGGCAACCGTTCCTAAAAGTACACCAAATCCGATGGCTGCCAAACCTGCAAAAATAGTCACGACAATAAGCGGAAACATTTTTCCGGTAACATCAAATTGTGGAAGATCCATATAAGGGAAAAGATAAATTCCCACCGCAACCATCAGTAAAAACTGGATGACACAGATGATGAGATACGTAAATGTTTTTCCTAAAATATGAACGAAATAGGGAGTCGGGCTGATTCTCGCTCTTACACTTGTTCCCTGGCTTTTTTCTTTTACCAGATTAATAGACAGAGGAACCACAATGAAAAATATCGCAAACAGCGCCCAAGCCGGAACATTATGCTGAACGGAATTTGGCATGATGTCTGTTTTTCCTTTTTTCGGAGTGATTTCCTTAAAACTGATTAAATTTTTAGTTTTTCCGAGATCTTCCGTAGTTCCCAACTGATCCTGAAAGGCTTTGTAGATTTTTTTGTTCTCAATCTCAAAAACCATTTTGTTGACGGCAGTCATCACATTGTTTTTGAACCCGATATTGGTTGCCGGATCAAAGTACAGATGAATATCATCAGATTTAACGGGACTTTCCTTCACAGATGTCGAGTCATTTTCAAGTCCAAATGAACTGACGATGGCCTGAACTTTAGATTCTACATTGGAATTGATGTTCTTCGTTAAATTTTTCGGAATAACAATCGCCATCTGATAATCTCCTCCGAAAACTGCTTTTTCGGCAGATTCTTCGGTGAAATTGGTAAGAAGCTCGAAGGTTTTACCATTTTCGAACTCTTTTTTGATGTTTTGTGAAATTTCAGATTTGTCGTTATCAATAAAAATGATCGGAATTTTTGTGCCTTCCAGATTTTTAAAGGTAGAATCCTGAATTAAAGTAATGGTGATAATCAGCAGCAAAGGCATCACAAAAATGATGACAATTCCTCCGATATCTCTTTTCAGCAAAAGAATTTCCTTGATGAAACTCCGCCACAATTTATACAACAACATCTCGTAATTCTTTTCCGGTTAATGATATAAAAACGTCTTCTAAATTTTCTGCATTGGAAACCTTACTGATTAATTCTTCAGGTGTTCCGACAGCATGGATTTTCCCATGATCGATGATGGCAATTTTGGTACAGAATTCTTCCGCTTCCGAAAGGTGATGGGAAGTGTAGATGATGCACGTTCCTTTTTTATTTAAATCCAAAAGATAATCGATAATCGCTTTTTTAGACTGAACATCCACACCAACAGTAGGTTCATCCAGAAATAAAACTTTCGGGTTGTGAAGGGTTCCTGCAATCAGATTACAGCGGCGTTTCATTCCTCCGGAAAATTGTTCCACTTTTTTGTCTGCAAATTTCGACAAACCCATGATTTCCAGAGATTCAGTGATCGAATTCTTTAAATGTTTATGACTCAATCCGTAAAGACTTCCGAAAAACATTAAATTTTCTCTTGCTGTTAAAGTTGGATATAAAGCATATTCCTGCGGAACAATTCCAATGATTTGTCTCAGTCTGAAACCGTTCTTCTGTGGCGAAAGTCCGTCAATTGTAAAATGTCCGGAAGTCGGTTTTATCAATCCGGAAAGCATGGAAATCAACGTTGTCTTTCCGGCACCGTTAGGTCCGAGAATTCCGTAGATTTCGTTTTTGGCAATACTCAGCGAAATATCATTTACAGAAAAGTCTTCTGCATTTTTATATTTTTTGTAGAGATTTTTTATTTCTATGAAATGTTCCACGTTATATTGCTTTTCTAAGTTTTTTATAAAAAGCTTCTTCCAGATCGGCAATGTGAAGCATTGATTTTGATAATTGGTTATAAATATCGCTTTTGGAGTTCCTGTTTTTGTACACTCTTGCAATATCCACCGCAAAATCTCTCCAAAGATCACCGATCGCTGTGATTTCTTTAGAAAGTTCTCGTAATTCGTCATTTTTAAGAATAACAGAGGCTTCCTGCAAAAATGCACCATAAATAAATCTGAATCCGCCACCGCCAGTTCCGATTTCTTCCTGCATTCTGATCAGTTGTCCCAGATAATGATTGGTGGTTTTCGTACCTTTTTTGGCCGCCCATTTCGGGATGCTTTTTGCTACCCATCTCATGGCTTTTACACCAATGATTGGAACCGGAGCCAACATATTTTTACAGGTATCTTTGATTCCTTTTTTGATCGCCTCTTCCAGATTTACATGATCCGGAATGTAAGTAGGGTAGTACATATGACCTTTAGGCGGAAGTGCTCCTTTGGCGTATCTCACTTTTTCCAGCTCGGCTTCAGTAAGGGTTGTGGTGTAATCCATCACGGGGTCGCTGATCAGGAATTTTCCGTCTTCTTTTCCGTAAACCACGAGATTGTGAGCGTTAAAATGGAATTTATATTCTTCGGGAAAATAAGTAAGGTTAAAAACGCCTACCTGCAAACCTGTCGGAATATTATTGTTGAGGTTTCTTTCCAAAGCTTTTTGTGCTTCGGCAGGATTGGAAAATTTTTCTCTTTTGATTTTAATTCCCAGTCTTTTTGCGGCTTTGCTGAAAATGGCTCCCGGCATCGGACGATAGCTGAAACCCGGTGCAAAATTAACTTTCAGGAAAGGTAAATACACAAAAAATAATCCGGAACCGATTCCGAAGATCATAGGCTCGCTGAGCTTCAGTCCTTTATTCAATAATAAATTGGAGGCAACACCGTTTTCGCAATGTGCAGTCTGGTGATGTTCAAAATTAAGTTCCATTCGTCTCTTCTCTTTTTATCGCGGGAAATAATGTATGTTTCATACTGTAGAGATTCTTCCTTTATCAGAATGACAAGCTGAGTAGCTCTCTCTACTTAAAACGAATTATTTAACCCTTGAAGTTTTTTAGTTCATCCACCGAAATACCGAAAGCATCGGCGTATTTTTTCAGTACAGAATCGCTTAGTGTTTTAAATATTTTTGGTTTTCCGTGTCTTTTCACGCGCCACTGCCAAATTCCTACATACGCTGCGAGAACCTGCAGATCCATTTTATTCAGCTCCATGAAATAGACAATCGGGCTTGCTGTATTGTTGGCAACATTTTGTCTTGCTTCTTCAATTCTTTCATTAATTAAAGCCAAAGATTCGTCCAAAGCTGCTTTTTTTGCTTCCCAGCCGGTGCTGTTTGCGGTCGTGTAGTTGTTGTTTTCATCTGTAACATACAAAACCTCAGTCATATTGGCTGACTTTAAGTTGCTTTCGTCTTGTGGAAGGTCTTGTTTTTTCATCTGAAATTAATATTGAAAGATGGTTTGAATGAGTTCGCTAAGATAATAAAAATGTGCAACATCGTATCATGGTGTTTTCGGATGTTTTTAAGAAGAATATCAGGTTTTTTCTTTTGAAAAATAGTACCCAAAATGGTTATTTCCGAGTGTTGTTTTTGAATTTACATTTGTTATGATCTTTAAATAAAATTAATAACTATAAATTCTTTTATCATGATTAAAAATTATTTCCAAAGAGAAATCGAGATTTCAGGAACGCAGTCAAGAGGAGCTGCGAATTCCTCCAAAGAAGTATCGAAAATACAAAGCTGGCTTAACCTTTATGCTTTTTTAAATCCTTCAAAGGGAACTTCAACAGGGATTGATGGTGACTTCGGACCGGCTACAGAAAAAGCGGTGAAGAATTACCAAAAAGCAAACGGACTTCCTGAAGATGGTATTGTGACCCAAGAGCTTTTCCGGAGAATGGCAGATCCTATGATTAAAGCTTTTAACCAACGTGTTACGGGAACGGGATTAAGGGAATTGATGGTGAATGCCGCAAAACAGCACCTGATTGCCGGAGCAAGAGAGCTTACCATAAAAGGGGAAGGAAACAGGGGACCATGGGTGAGAGCTTATATGGATGGCAGTGAAGGAAGAGATCAGCTTTGGTGTATAGGATTTGTGCAGACCGTTCTAGATCAGGCGATAAGTCAGATAGGAGGCAATTTTACCAATATTGTAAAAAGAAGCTTCAGTTGCGATACGGTGGCTGGAGAAGCACAGCGCAGAGGCAATTTTATTGGTTATACTTTGGTGAGGAGTCATGAATACCATGTTCAGCCGGGCGATATTTTTCTTTTGCAGAGCAGTGCAAACAGCCGAGACTGGACTCATACAGGGATTGTTATTGAAAGCAGCGGAGATGTTTTTGAAACCATTGAAGGAAATACCAATGCAGACGGAAGCGAAAATGGATACGGTGTTTTACGCAGAACCAGAAATTTTATGAAATCTAAACTGGATATCATCAGAATTGATTAATCAAAAGAGGGATTAAAACAAAGAAGCTGATCTTTTGGAACAGCTTCTTTGTTTATTTATGATTTCACTTCCTGAATGAATAAATTAATTTCACTTCTTATGAGCAGTTCTTCGTTATGAAAAGTCTCACAAAAAATATGACAGATGTTTTCAAACTGCGAAATCAATGATGCTTTTGAGATAATTTTGTCGCCGACTTTGGGCAAGGTAAATATCTCAATTTTCTTGATGTTGGTAATGAAGCCTATAACTTTTGTCTCTGCTTCCGGATTTTCAAAAAAGCTTTGTCCTAAAATTGAAGAGCAGGTTTGTGCTGCATTTTCAATGAGTCCAGCTTCAACGAATTCATTATTGTGAACAAAAATGTTGTCTTCTTTTATTTCAAAGGAAGTAATCACTTTTTCTTTAGTCAATTCCAAAATATAGTCCGTCATTAACATCGGTTCGCGATGCGGGAGAAAGTTGTGGATATTGATGATGTTTTCTTCCTTGATTTCCATTACATTTTCTATTGTTTCTGAATTTATTTTCTATCGCAAAAAGCGCAAATTTTAATTCAAATATTTAATAATTTACATGACAACAGTTTTCATCTGAGATTTTGCAATAACCTCACCGTTCAGTTTCGTTACGATATCTACCAAAGTTACACCCATCATTTCATTGATGATAGAAACTCTTGAAGTTAATGTATCGCCTAATTTTGGTAATGCTGTAGCCTCAAATGTTTTAATGGCACCAATATAACCTGTCGGAGCTTCTTTTCCCAGCAGATAAAATTGATAGCCTGTGTGCAAAGCAACACTCTGCGCCTGATGCTCGATCATTCCCGAAGCCTGAAAAATTCCGTTCTGAACAAAAATATTGTCTTCTTTAATTTCAAAACCTGAAATCAGGTGGCTTTCGGAATATTCTGAAATGCTGTTCACCATGACGAAAGGAAATCGCTGCGGAATTAAGCTTTCCACAAAATTCTGATCGGATGTCGGTAGTCTGTTTTCCATTAGCAAACCGTTAACAAAGCACAGGAATAAGCAAATCTTCCGCTTTCAGGAACACAAAGAAGTACTTTTTCTCCTTTTTTCAGCTTTCCGGAATTCATTATTTCTTCCAAAGCTACAAAAATAGAACCTGCACCGATGTTTCCGATATCTGAAAGGTTGTAGAACCATTTTTCCCAAGGGAAATCCAATCCTACGTTGGCAAATTCTTCTTTAAGACCTTCTTTAAAGTATCCTGAAGAAATATGTGCCAAAACATGATCAACGGTTTCCGGATCAAGCTGATGTTTGTCGAAAGATGATCTTAAACTTTCGGCACCTTTTACCAGAATATATTTATCTAAAATTTTTGTGTCCTGTTTTAATGCAAAAATAGACTGTTTCAGCCATTCGTCGGACGGATAATCTGCCCATGATTTCAGGCTTCCGTCTTCCTGCTTTTCGCATCCTGCGTACATACAGGCTTCGATCTCGTGTGCGTAAGAATAGAAATCAATCCATTCTACTTTAAGATTCGTAGCATTTTCTCTTGGTTTGTTTTCAAGTAAAAAAGCGCCTGCTCCGTCGGAAAGCATCCATCTTAAAAATTCTCTTTTGAAAGCAATGATGGGTCTTTCTTCCAGCAAAACCAGATTTTCTGCTTCGTGGTTGAATTTATCCGCCGTCATCCATGCAGACATTCTCTCGGAACCGGCGCAGACTGCCTGATCCTGAACTCCTGCTTTTACAGAAAGAAACCCGTAATTCAGGGCATTCATTCCCGAGTTACAAAGTCCTGTTGCGGTATTTATTTCAATAGATTTCCCAATGTTCAGTTCACCGTGCACCATGGATGCGTGAGAAGGCTGGATCTGATCCGGAGAAGTAGTTCCCACAGACAATAGTTTCATGTCTTCTTTTTTGAAGTTTTCATCAAAAAGTCCTTCAATGGCTTTTGCCGTAATCTGGGCATTGGTATGTGTAGGATTTCCTTCTTTATCTAACGCGTAGTATCTTGTCGTAATTTTGTTATTTCTTAAAATAAGAGCTTTCGCTTTAGATTTTGCACCGTTTATATAACCAAGATACGTTTCCATTTCATCATTAGAAACCGGCTCATTGGGTAGGTATTTTGATGCTTTTGTTATAAATACGTCGTACATTCTATTTTAAATTAATTCCTTGTAAATATTCTCTTTGTTTCTTTCTCTTAAACCAGAAAACAGGTGTTGTTAATAAGTGTAAAACCAATACGATAGGTGAAATGATCCATATCGCAGCCATCAAATATACCTTAAAGAATTTAATAAGCAATGGTCGTTTTTCTTTTTTCTTCATGATGAGGTTTGACCAGATGGTGAAAATTTTGTTTCCCACTTTCTCTACCCTTACCAGAAAAGCGCGGATTTCCACCGCTCCGTTTCTCACCAGATCAGGCTGTAAAGTATCAAGATCATTATTGCTGAAATGTTTTTCAATAATTTCCCCGTATTTTACAGAGCCTTTTATTTCTTCCTCCGAAACTCCGGCGGCAGGAAGAATTCCCGATTTTTCTTTTTTTCCGGTAGTCAGCCAGCGAAGAATCGTAAGAACACTGGTGTAATTGTCGTGTCGGTCTACCAAAGCGATATTTCCTACCAATTTGGCGTTTAAGTTCTTTAAATATACTTTCAGTTTTTCCTGAGAATACATCCACATATTTCTCGTTGCCGAAACGGTAACAACCGGAGTGCCTTTTAAGATATTTTCTGCAAAACCACTTTTCAGGAATGAAATGATCGGGATGGACGGTGTTAAATACCAAACCTGATAACCAAAGATAATCAAATCAAACTTTTTGTTAACCACTTCTTCCGGCGGCGGCAGAATTTCACTCGGGATCTGAAGATAAGATTCCGGAAAGGTGTTGAAGAATACATCATTCGGCCACGGAAAAGGGAAGTCTTTTTTCAGCGTAATGTTGTAATACGTTACACGGTACTCTTCCTTTTTGGCTTCAAAAGGACGGGCAATATTTTTTACAATATCGGTAAGCTGTCCGGTTTGTGAATAATATATAACGAGTATATCTTTTTGCATGGGTTCTCCTTATTCGTTTACAAAAATATGCTTTTCATATTTATTTTTCAGAACGAAATACTTTTAAAGCTTCTGAACTGAATTTCAGTGTATAATTATTATTTTCCGGTAACGTATTTTCCACATTCATAAAAATGATGGTTTCAGGAAGATTTTCCATTTGGTCTGCTTTGAAGTTTTTATCCGAAACCAGAAGAACGTCTATCTTTTTATCAATTTCCGTACTGTTTTTTATGTATTTAATTTTCCTTCTTTTTACCAAATAAATCTGTTCTGCGATTTGCCTTTTTTCTTCATCTTTCATTAAGCTGAAGATTCTTCGGCTCGCCTGCTGAAGCGTGAGTAAAACATCTTTCTGCCCGAAATCATCTGCAATATGCAGAATATTGGCATCTTTCGGAAGGTGCTTATTCAGCTCAAAATAAACCGATTTGTTTTTGTTAAAATCTTCTTTTACTTCATTTACCACTTCATTATCTTTATATAAATAACTCAGGAAGAGTTTTTTCTTAAAATAATTTTCATCCTCCAGCTCACTTCGGAACTTCGCAAACTGTTCCCTGAAAAAAGCATTGATCTTTTTTGTTCTTTCGGAATAATTTTTCCCGAAGTGTTCATCATTTTTATCAATTCTGTCGCCCACTTTTACGGTAATTGAACCGTCATAAATAATAAAGTCTCCTTTCGGCTGTACTTCAGAATTTCCGTGAATATAAACCGGAACCACATCCAGTCCGAATTCTTCTGCGATATAAAAAGCTCCTTTGTGAAATCTTTTGATATCGTTGGTATAAGACCTTTCTGCTTCAGGAAAAACAACCAGAGAATAACCCTGATCTACTTTTTCTCTCAGCTTTTCCATTCCGTTTTCAATACCCTGAGAAACGGGATAAAATCCTAATGCTCTCACAATCTTTCCGAAAACAGGAGAGTTGTACACCCAGTCATTCACCAGATAAATGATTTTATGTGTTGTCATGGCTAGAGCCAATGTATCCAGAAACGAAGTGTGATTGGCTATAATGACTGCGGGTCTGCTGAAATCTTCATTCGGGTTTTTAATGAGCTTTTTCTTTACAAATGGATTCGTATAAAGGACAGAAGTTAAAAATTTGGCTAAAATTAATTTAATAAAGTTCAGCGTTTTGCCTTTTGATCGCTTCACAAAGATGCTTCCGATGGCGGAAAACAGCAATCCTCCTAATCCGTAATACAGGAAAGACAATACTGCATTGAAAAATAACCTGAAGGTAACCGGAGAAAGTCCTTTTTTAGCCCTGTTCGTAATCAGCAAACGGAACCAGAACGGATATAAGGTTGAGGTGATGATGATCACGGAGAACATCCCGATTAAAGCCACCAAAGCTAATGAATGCAAAGCAGGATGTTTGGCGAAAATTAATGAACCGATGGATAAAATGGTCGTGAAAACCGCCAGAATAATGGATGTTCTGTAGGTAGGAAGCTCGTTTTTTCCGGTAGTGTGCTCTTTCTGCATTGCCTGGGTAAGGAAAATACTGAAATCGTCGCCGACCCCGAAAACCAGAGTGCAGACAACGGTGCTGAAAATGTTCAGTTCCAGACCTAAAAAGTAGAGAATTCCCGCTGTAACCACTCCCGTTAAAACAATCGGGAACATCGTGAGAACCGTTAATTCAAAATTACGGAAGAATACAATGATCGTTAAAATAATCGCTAAAAGGGAATAATTGATTAAGGTATTAAAATCATTTTTCAGCAAACCCAGAAAGTTTTCGTTCATCTGTTGACGGTCGATTGCCAAAGCATCATGCTTTTTTTCAACGTCTTTAATGAAAGCGTCCCTTTTCTTTTCGTCTACTTTTACGACATTGGAAACTGTGTAAAAATTGTTTTCCTGGCTCAGAAATTCAGAAATCTGGAGTGCTTTTACTTTTTCGTAATCTTTTAAAGTTAACGTAGAGTAGCTTTTATTTAAATTCTCATTGAACTGATCGAAAGCAGAACTGTTAAATCCGAATTGATTTCCATTTTTAATTAATTCATAAACTGTCTGATTCTTTTTATTTTCGTCCCAGAATTTTTTCCAGTTCTCAATCCTTTTTTGCTGGTCTTTTTCAGAAAGAACCACATTCCCGAGAGAATTGTAGCTTAAAATTTTTCCTTCTTTTTTTTCTTTTTCTAAAAAACGGCTCAGCTCAGAATTTCTGGTTAAAGCCTGTTCTTCGGAATCGCCGTAAGAAATCGTATAGATGGATTTTGACGTAATATCGGATAACTTCTGAAGTTTTGCTTCGCTTATTTTTAAATCTTTCGGAATATAATTCAGATCACCGATGTCTTCGTTAAAACCTACTTTCCTGAAACCGAAAAGACACGCAATAATAATAACCGAACAGATAATAATTAAAGGTTTGTTTTTCTCATACGGATACGAACCGATTTTGTCGATGAAATTTGCATTGACTGCTTTTTCTTTTTTCTTCGGATGATACAGTTGCGGAATGATAATTAAAGCCGTAACGGAAGATAAAATAACCGTTATTGCGGCGAAAAGTCCCAGATCTTTCAACGCTTCCGAACGTACAAAAACAAGGCATAAAAAAGAAACCGCCGTTGTTGCGCTGCTTAAAATAATAGGCTGCGTAATTTCTTTGTAAAGCTCTTCAATATTGTTGTTGTGTTTGTAATGCGTCAGAATATGAAGGGCGTAATCAATGGTGATTCCTATCAATATGGCTCCCACGCTCAGAGAAATTGCTGAAATTTTGTCTTTAACGAAGTATAAAATCAAAAGAGCGAGTAAAACTGAGAAAACCGTGGGAAGAAATACAATAATCGGCGTAAAAACATTCCTGAAATAATAGATAAGAATCAAAAGAAGAACGGTCATGGAAATAATAACCGTATTCTGAATGTCTTTTTTGATCTGTTGTGCATTCGCAACCGCAATGACAGGCGAACCAAAATAGCTGATTTCTGTTTTTCCTTTAAATTTTGCGTTGAGGTTTTCTTTGATGGTATTTAGCTGATTAACAAATGCTTCGTTGTTTTTGGTGTCGTTACTTTTGTTTTTTGGATCAATAAAAAGCAGCAGGTTTTTCCCGTCTTTGGTTACGATATAATTGTCTTCCAGCTTAAAATCTTTGCTGATGTTTAAAGCGTTGAGTTTTTTGATTCCCAGAAAGGTAATTCCGAGCGGATCTTTTTTGATGAATTCTTTGGTAACAAGACTTGTGGGCGAAACCAGAGAAACGTAGTTGTTTTCAACCTGTTTGGCAATGCTGTCTTTCTGAAGTTTTCTCTCAATTTCTTTGTAATCGTTTTCATTGAGAAATAAAGGGAGATTCTGATTGACGAAATCGAAGGTTTCCGAAATTTCATTATCGTTTACTTTCCCCTGAACCGAACTGATGAATTTTTTCAGAGGTTCAATTTCATGTAAAAAAGAATCCGCAGTCTCCGAAAGCTGAAAATTTTCTTCTTTGGATCTGTTTTCGATAATCACGATGATCTTGTCTGAAAAATTAAGCTGTTTCAGAACTTTTGCGGTAAGATCGGATTTTTCGTTTTTTGGAATGATCTGATTAATGTCTTCCTCAAAATTGATTCTTGAAGCGAAAAACAGACACAAAACGGCGATTCCGACCGCAAAAAATACGGACAAAAGTTTGTTTTTAGAGATCAGATAGTATAAAAATATGAAAAAACGATGCATTACATTATAAAAATCGGGTTTGCAAATTTAAATTTTTCAGAGGGAGTTCAAAATGTTTTATCAATAAGTTTTATCTGAAAATCAATAAAATATTTACACAAAATGAAAAAAAAATATACTTTTGCAAAAGTTCCCAATTGATGAAGCCTGTTTTAAAACAAAAATTGACTAAGTCTAAAACTTAGGTTTTGATATGTTTAAACTATTTGATGAAAAAATAAACGGATTTTTATTTATTATAATCTTTCCTTTCCTCCTCTTCTTCATGTCTTATTACGGATTTGAGACTTCTTACGTTGTAGGAATTAAATCCTGGGAAAAAGCGCCGGATTTTATGTTTTCGTCGGTCTATGCATATCGAGTAATCCCGAATTATCTGAGTGTTCATGTAACGGAGATAATGATTTTTGTGGTGAATAACTATCTTCCTTTTGCAAAAAGTTTTCTTTTGAAGCAGGGTTCATTGTTTTACCACAGTACTTTTTTAATCAATGCTTTCTTCTTTCTTCTTTCTTCGCTTGTTCTGCATAAAATTTTAGAACTGAAACCGGTGGAAATTCTTTCCAACGAAAAAGTAAGGAGAATGGTTCATCTTATTGCGGTGTTTTTTATCGTCATTCTTCAGTATGTTCCAACCAATTGCGACTGTATTGCTTTGTTTTTCTATGTTTTAGGGATGTTTTTAACACTAAAATATTTACAGTATAAAAAACCTACGGATTTATTGGGATTAAGCATCGTTATATTTATTTCGACTTTTGTGCGGGAAACTGCCTGTCTTAATATCGCTTTCTTTGCAGCGGTTTTTATTGATCCTGAAAATCTGAAGAACAGAAAGTTCGCTTTCGTAAAAGAAACTTCTTTGCTGGTGATTGCGTTTATTCTTCCTTATATTGCTTTGAGACTGGTAATTCCGCAGAAAGCTTCTTTTGTGGAGGGAATTTATTTAATTAAAAATTTTACAAGTCCTTATAATCTTGCAGGACTTTTGTTTGGAATTTTAGGCGTTTATTTCAGTTATGGTTTTTCTGATGAGACCGGAAAGATGATGATGAAAAAATATTTGTTTTTTGCGCTGCCGTATCTTTTAATGATTACTTTAGTGGGGCTTTTCTGGGAAGCCAGATTGTTTATGCCTTTGCTGATTACGGGAATCGTGACGGCTTCTTATCAGTTTAAAAATAGTTTACCGGAAAGATGAGTTTACTGCATCCATATTACATCATTGCAATTGTCTATATGCTGATTTTCAGTTATCAGGAAGTTTTTCATGGTAAAGTTGAAAAAAAATGGCTTTGGTTCTTGGGGATCTATCTCATGATTATTGCAGGACTTCGCGATCAGGTCGGTCCGGATTACGGAAGTTACCGTGGGATTTACGTGTATTCCGATACCAAAGATTACATTTCACTCATTATGAAAGGTTTGGGGATGAAGGGACCTCAACCGATCGAAGTAGAGTGGCTGTATGTACTCATCAATAAAATTTTACTGAATATTTTTAACGCGCCTTTTTATATTCTCACCTTGGTTATAGCTATTCTCGCAATTTATTTCAAAGTAGAATATACAGAGGATAATACATTTTATCCTTTCACTTTTATGCTTTTTATGTTCATTCCCGGGTTTTTTATCGGGGAAAGCGGACAGATCAGGCAGAATCTGGCTTCGTTTATCGCTTATTTCGGAATGAGATATATTAAAGAGAGGAAGCTGATTGCTTATCTTCTCTGTATTTATCTTGCAGCGGGAGTACACACGGTTTGTTATATCCTAATACCGATGTACTGGTTGGTAAGAATACCGCTGAACAGATTTGTAATGCTGTTTATGATTATTACCTCTGTTTTCCTTTCTCCGTTTGAAGTGTATCGTGTCTTTGGGGATTTTATGACGAGTATTGCTTCAGACAGTACCGTTTCCATAGGTTTTAACGGTTATGTAGATGAAACGGTGGAAAGGCTTAACGGAGCGATCGGTATTCCTGAAGTGATGATGGCGATTCTTACCTTTTTCCTTTTTGTTTTCGATGAAAAGATGAAAGAAAAATTTCCTTATTACGAATACCATCGTGCTTACGTTGTAATCGGGGTTTGTTTTTATTTCATTTTTAGGGATAATCCTATTTTCTCTTCGCGTCTTGCAGGAGTATTCATTGGGTTTGCCTACATCATTATTCCTAATGCAATGTATGTGGTTTCGGGAGGCACAAAAAAGATGATCTATTCTTTTATCATCGCCCTTACTGTTTTCAACTTTGTTGTATTCTCTAGCTTTAAAAATATCGTAAACGGAAGGTTTACATGGGATTTGTATAAGAATCATATTTTACCGTAGAAAAGCTTAAAAATGCTATCAATATACTGGGACAATGCTGAAAAGCGTTGTCTTTTTTATTTCAATTATCTGTCAAATTATCAGAATGTTAAAAATTAATTCAACTTACAATTTATTATGAAAAAATTAGAGAAAAAAATGTATTTTCGCAGAACCTGAGTTTAAAAATGAGATATTAGCATCTATAATTCCGAATTGTAGATTATTCTTGTGTGAATTTCTTTTATTGCGGGGTTATTTATAAAATAAATTGATTTTTTTTAACAAGGGTTTAAATGTTGTATTGTGTTTGCAACAGCATAAAGTCAAAGGATATGAAAAAATCATTTACAAATCTCGCGGCACTTTTAAGTTGCCTGTTTGCGCATGAAATCGATGCCAGACAAAGCTTTAAGATAAATAAATCTGATGATTGGACAATATCAGAAAAAGCATATTCCACATATTCAGATTCATTAGTGAAATCTTTGCATAAAGATGATCTTCTTATTAACAATAACGGAAAGCTATTTGTTCCGGACTGGAAGAAAGCGCCCAACAGTTATATTTTTGATCCCAGCCAAAACAGCAACGGTATTTATATCCCGGTAAAAAAAGCCTATGCAATGTGGGGAGAGGATAAATTACTGGGTGGAAAACCAATTCCTTCCGGTAAGATAACAGCCGATGTTCTTTGGGAAGATGTTCATGGGTTAATAAAATCAGATCCTGCCTACAGGCTCGAAATAATAGATTCCGGTGAAAATGCTAAAATTAAAGTTCCGGTAAATAAATCTAAAAAAGGAAATGCGGTAATTGCTTTCAGGGTAGACGGAGAAATCTACTGGTCGTGGCACGTTTGGGTTACAGATGATCCTTCCAACGGATCTGCCTACAAAAGTTATCCCAATGTGAAAAGACAAAAAGCAGACGGAACCATCGAAACCATTCCCGATGAAGAATGGGGCTGGATGGATAGAAATCTCGGAGCAGTAAGCCGTTCTATAACGGCAAACGACTGGAACAGAAACGGAGGACTGCTGTATCAGTGGGGAAGAAAAGATCCTATTCCGCCATTGGTTTACAGGGGGAATGATTTCTATGAAGTTTCAGGTTCAATAGGAAGGATAAGACACCGCGGCGCAAAAAACTTCACCGGAGCAGCAAATTTTGATAATTTAAGAAAATTTGTCCTGCTGTCTAATGCTACAGTCTCCAATAATCTGAAGCTTTCGGTAAAAAATCCTTTAAGTTTAATCTATGTAAATAAAGACGATAACACAGGGATTGCGTACTATAACAACAATGCAAATCTGATGGTGAACTGGTTTGGTAAAATGCCGGGGTTGAATGACAGTCAGCTCCCGGAGCTCAATCTCTGGTCGGATAACTCTCAGGGAAAAGTTACTTCAGGATATAATGCAGAAGCTGCAGCACAGCCTTACCGAAACAAATCTTCCTATGATCCTTGTCCGAACGGATGGCGCGTTCCATCAGCATTAGTTGCCAATCTTGCTTCTCCTACTTATGTTGATGATATTCGGGTAGATTTTTCTCCATTTGGCGTAAGAACGAATATGTCTAAAAATGTTTTTGAAAGTAATAATTACCATAAAATAAAGCCTACGGATTCGGGAACGCCAAGTTTTATGACCAATTTTAAGCTGTATCCTAATTTCGGTTTTGATCTTTCGAATGCAGGAGGTTTAAATATGGGAATTTTTCCCGGTACAGGAGCCATTGTTCTGAATGCGCATCAGGGACAATTTACGGATCAGCACCAGACAACGCTGTGGACGGCAACTATGGCGAGACATTTTGATACAACGCCTTCTGTAGGAGCCAGAACATTGTTTTTAATTCCGGACAAAATGCAGCCGGATATTCCGGATTCCGGTTATCCTGACGTGAAGGGGAGATACTGGTATTTTCCGCTCGCGGGAAATTCTACAACAGATGCGGCAGGTTGCAGATGTATAAAAGATCCTTTGTATGTTATTAACGAATATGATTTCCCTACAGAATATATTGTCTCTGAAACCGAATATCGGGAAGGAATCAACAATCCGAATACGTATCAGGTTGTGAAAAATACTTCAGCTTTTACCGTGGAGATTCCTGTAAGCAAGGCATTTTCTGTACAAAGTCAGCTTCTGAACAATAAAGAGATTTTAAACTCGGTTAATTTTAATAACCTTAAAGCCAATATTCTTTGGACCACCAATACAGGTTTGGTGAATAATATAACGGTTGTTAATCCTTCGCCAACTTCTCTGGGAGCAATTTCTTCCTCCAGAATTACAGTCACCATTAATCCTAACCAAAGCGGAAATGCGGTCGTTACTTTACATAACGGAAGCATCACAAATCCTGTATACTGGTCATGGCATATTTGGGTAACCGATACAGCTATTGGTTCTTATAATTATACAACCGAACTGCCTGTAACTTCAGTGACGAACTACGTAAATTATGTTCCGAAAGCAGATAATGTTTTTCAGACAGAATTTATGGATAGAAATCTTGGTGCAACCGATGTTTTTCCTGTTGTCGCTAATCCGTTAACGCCAACTGCGGCTGAACTGGCAAAAATTAAAGCTTCTACTGGACTGCATTATCAGTGGGGAAGAAAAGATCCGTTGCCGATCTTCCAGTATGCAGACGACAGAACGTCTCATCCTGTTTATCTTGGAAATACCGCAAACGGAGTTTTAACCTATACAACACTTTCAGCGGCTTCCTACAACGATCTCGCCGGAAATTATATTGTACCTTACAACACCTACACCAATTCGGCAAATGCCAATGTTTCGGCTGCTGATAAAATTTCAGATAAAGTTTCAAAAGTATTGTCGTATTCTGTTAAAAATCCATTGGTTTACATGATTCCGAGTGCGTTTGCGCCGTATAATTCATCAAATCCTTTGTATACCAACGGAACCGACTGGCTTGCCAATGAGCCGAATCTTGCACCTGAACGATGGGGAAGAGGAGGCAAAAAATCTCCGTTTGATCCTTGTCCGGAAGGATGGAGAATTCCTGATCTTACCGGAGTCATGATATCAACAGGGCAGGATTTCGGGTTTACGCCTTGGTATAAAAAAGATAAGAATGCAGCCACTTCATACAGCATCATTACAGATTATCTGGGACAGAGAGTACGAAGAAGTGCTTCCGCGAGTTATACCATCGGATATATGTTTAATGATTCGTCTTACAAAACCGGGAACTATCCGAATTCCGGATCGCGTGGTTTCAGAAGTGTAACGGCAAACCAGACCGCAGCAGGAACTTATAATTTCATCAATTATCAGTATCCCGGAGTGTGGACTGCTGCTCTGAATTCAAATTATATCGGAAGACCGGTTAATATTTTATTTGATGCCGCTTCTACCGCCAACCGAATGATTGCTTTTCATGATAACAACGATCCGTATTTCGGGATGAACTGCCGTTGTGTAAAAATTAAATATGATGCCGAAGGAAATGAAGAAGGGGTAATTCCTAAGCTTCAGATTACATCTTTACCGGCTTCAAAACCTTCTGCACTTTTAAGTAAGAATGATGTTCAGGCAATGAAAGAAGATAAAATTTCATTCTTTCCGAATCCTGTAAAAGAGGAACTGTACATCAAAACACCGGATAACCGAGAAGGATATTATTATCAGATCTACAATATGTCCGGACAACTGGTAAAATCCGGAAAATTCGAAGGCGGGAAAACCAATCTCTCGTCATTGATTACCGGAACCTATTTACTGAGAATCAACGATTCAAAAGAGATAGTAAAAATCATTAAGGAATAATTGATATAAAATAGCAACCCGAAGAGAAATAAAACCGTAATTAAGTTAAAATCATTATTTTTGAGTCTTAAATAATGAAAACAAACTGAAAGCTGTTTTGTTTCTCTTTTTTTGTTCCAAATTTTTCAAAACACATTATGAGGCTAGAAAAAGTCGTATCGAATTTCAATATTAAAATTGGTATCTATTTTTTAATTGCCGTTACGGCAGTTTATACGCTTGTATTCACCTACTATTACAATCTTAAGGACGACGGATATATTCTTGGAGACTGGCTCATCAATTATCAGGATGGAGGTTTTAAAAGAAGAGGATTGTCCGGAAGCTTTTTCTTTCTTTTGCAGGATCTTACTGGATTGCGGTTAAATTATCTGGTCTATTTCGTACAATTTTTAATTATTTCCGGATTTTTCTGGCTGTATACCAAACTCATCCGGTATAAAGCTACCGATTTGCTTTATTTTTCACTTTTACTGTCTTCTATTGGTTTTGTGGGACTTTTAAATACGGTAACCTATGTCGGAAAAAAAGAATTTATCGTTTTTCTTTTATTTACATGGTTTGCCTATTTGCTAGACAACGGTAAACTATCAAAGAACAAAGAATATTTTTTCTGTATTGCACTTTTCGTAACGACCTTTCTGCACGAAGTTGTTTTGTTTTACGTCCCGTACTTTGCGATCGCTTTATATCTGAAAACAGGAAAATTTGAATTTAAAAGATATCTCAAATATTTTCTTTCTGTTGGAATTCCCACGCTTTTAATCTTGGCTTTTGGTAAAAATATAAACGAAGGAAGATCTCTTCAGATTCTTTGTGAAAGAGGAGTTCATCCTACCTACGGAATTTTTTACTGGAACATTAATGAAAGAGATTACATCAGACAACACAGCTGTGAATATGTTCTCTATTTTTTAAGTTTAGCTTTAAGTGTTCTGCATATTGGTTATTATTTAAAATTTCTAAATGACCGAAAGATTTTATCTATATTGTTGATTGGAGCCTTTTTGTTTTCATTTCCTCTGTTTTATCTTGCTATTGATTGGGGAAGATGGATGTATATTCATATGATGTTGATCATTGTCCTTTTCGCTTTGCTGTTAAGGAAAGAACGCAGCATTTATGCATTCGAACCCATTGTTATTAACCGTAAATTTTACATCACCCTTTTCATCATTATTTTCTCATTAATATATAGAGTAGAGATTTCCGGAAAAGGCTTTACCTTCGAAGGAATTATCTACAGAGTCTTCGTTGCACCGCTTGAATTATTAAATAAAATGTAATTCAAAAAAACTATCTAATAAAAAAACTTTACTTTTGCAAAAATTTCTGGAATGTCGAAAAATTTAGTAATCGTTGAGTCACCGGCAAAAGCAAAAACTATTCAAAAGTATTTAGGTAAGGATTTCGAGGTAAAATCAAGCTTCGGACACATCCGGGATTTGCCTAAAAAAGGAATGGGGATTGATCTGTCGACCTTCAGTCCGGATTACGAAGTTTCTGCCGACAAAAAGAAATTGGTAAGCGAACTGAAAGCTGCCGTAAAAAAAGCCGAAATGGTTTGGCTGGCTTCCGATGAAGACCGTGAAGGAGAAGCTATCGCATGGCATTTGGCAGAAGAACTGAAACTGAAGCCCGAAAACAGAAAAAGAATTGTTTTCCATGAGATTACCAAAAATGCCATTCTGAAATCTATTGAGAATCCGAGAGATATTGATCAGAATCTCGTAAACGCTCAACAGGCAAGAAGAGTTCTCGACAGGATCGTAGGTTTTGAAATGTCTCCGGTTCTCTGGAAAAAAGTAAAACCGGGATTATCTGCGGGAAGAGTACAGTCCGTTGCCGTAAGATTAATTGTAGAAAGAGAAAAAGAAATCCGTGAGTTTGTGCCAAAAGCAAGTTTTAAATTAGACGGAATTTTCTTAAATAAAACAAAGCAGGAAATTTCTGCGAAGCTTAAAAAGGATTTTGACAAAGAAGAAGAGGCTGAAAAATTCCTTGAACAGGCAAAAACCACCGAGTTTAAAGTTTTAAATGTTGAAACAAAACCCGGAACACGTTCAGCTTCGGCACCTTTTACCACTTCTACTTTACAGCAGGAAGCTTCTTCGAGATTAGGATATAATGTAACCAACACCATGCGTCTTGCACAGAGACTATACGAAGAAGGATACATTACCTATATGAGAACCGACTCGGTAAACCTTTCTCAGGAAGCGATTGAAGGCGCAAAAAAACAAATTGTCTCAGAATACGGAGCGGAATATTCTGCACCGAGAAACTATACCACAAAATCCGCTTCTGCACAGGAAGCTCACGAAGCGATCCGTCCTACAGATTTTGCTGTTAAAACAATTGGAGATGCCCAGTTGAACAGATTATACCAGTTAATCTACAGAAGAACACTCGCTTCTCAGATGGCGAATGCTAAAATTGAGAAAACGGTGATTGAAATCGGGAACACAAAACTTCCGCAGCATTTTGAAGCACAGGGTGAAGTCATTATTTTCGACGGTTTCCTGAAAGCATACGGAATTGTAAAAGCAGAGGAGGATGACGAAGAAAACAATGAAAAATTGCTTCCTAAAGTAATCGTAGGAGAAACTTTAGACTATAAAAAAATAACCGCAACCGAAAAGTTCACAAGACCGAGCGCAAGATATACCGAAGCAGGTCTGGTAAAAAAACTGGAAGAATTGGGAATTGGTCGTCCATCGACGTATGCACCGACCATTCAGACCATCCAGAACCGTGAATATGTGGATAAAAGAGAAATTGAACCGCAAACAAGAGAGGTGGTGAAAATTTCTTTGGCAAATGATACCATTAAAAAAGAAGTCCTCGACGAGAAATTCGGAGGAGATAAAAATAAATTCGTTCCAACCGATACAGGTGAGGTGGTAAGTAATTTCTTGACGGATAACTTTAAAGAAATCTTAGATTACGGCTTTACGGCAAGAGTAGAAGAAAGTTTCGACGAAATTGCAAACGGTGACCAGAAATGGAAAGAGATGATGACGGATTTCTACTCAAAATTCCATCCGAGAATTGAAGATGTGGAAGAAAATGCAGACCGTGCAACCGGAGACCGACTTCTGGGAGTAGATCCGAAAACAGGGAAAAATGTTCACGCAAGAATCGGAAGATTCGGGGCAATGATCCAGATTGGGGAAACTGACGATGAAGAAAAACCGGTTTTCGCTTCGTTAATGGCGGGACAGAATATTGCAACCATTACTTTTGAAGAAGCGTTGGAACTGTTCAAACTTCCATTTGATTTAAATGAAGTGGACGGACAGCCGGTTTCTGTGGGAGTCGGAAGATTCGGTCCTTATGTGAAGTGGGGCGAAACGTTCATCAGCATTCCGAAAGGAGAAGATCCGCTTTCTGTAGATCAGAAACGTGCAGAAGAGATCATCAACGAAAAGAAAATCGCAGATGCACCGATTGCAACATACAAAGGGGAACCGGTAACGAAAGGAAGCGGAAGATTCGGACCATTCATCAAGTACAAAGATATTTTTGTGAACGTTCCGAAGCGATACGATTTTGAAAACCTTTCTCAAAGCGACATCAATGAATTAATTGATGCCAAACTCGAAAAAGAAGCGAACCGATACATCCAGCAATGGGAAAAAGAAAAGATCTCCATTGAAAACGGAAGATGGGGACCTTTCATTAAATTTGGAAAAGCGATGTTCAAGATTCCGAGAAAAGCAGATGATACCAAATATGAAGGAGAAGAGCTAAAAGAAATTTCTCTTGATGAGGTTAAAAAATGGATTACCGATCAGGATCCGAAAGCTTTTGCAGAGAAAAAGAAACCTGCAGCAAAGAAAGCTACAACCGCTAAGAAAACAACTACTACCAAAAAGGCAACTACAACAAAGAAGCCTGCCGCGAAAAAGTAGAGGAATTTAAAAATATAAAAGCACAGATTTGGTCTGTGCTTTTTGCTTTTCTATGAATTCATTTTTAAATTAAAACAATAATTCTTTCTCTTTTAATCGGATACAGGTTTATTTATCAAATGATTTCATAAATTTGATAAAATAAGTACATAAAAAAACACAAAGTATGTATCAGCAGATTATAAATTATTTTGAACGCGTTGCCGCTTTAAATGAAACTGAAAAAGATCTTCTTAAAGAGCTGTTTGTCCATAAAAGCTATAAAAGAAAAGAATTGCTGCTGCGTGAAGGAGAAATATGCAGCAAGTTCTGTTTTATTTTGAAAGGCTGTATGCGGATGTATATGGTAGATGAAAAAGGGACCACTCATATTCTTCAGTTCGCTGCTGAGAACTGGATTATTGTGGATGCGCTGAGCTTCAGAGAGCGCACTGCTTCAAACCTCAGTATTGATACACTGGAAGCTTCCGAAGTTCTGTACATTACTCCGGAAAACTTAAAGTTGTTATATGAAAAAGCTCCGATATTCAATTATATTATTCGTGAGCTGTTGGAGAAGCATTTAACAACCATCCAAAGAAGGCTTCTGCAATACATGAGTTCTACCGGCGAGGAAAGATATCTGGCTTTCCAGAAAACATACGCTCAGTTTGCCAACAGACTTCCTCAAACCCAGATTGCGGCTTATTTGGGCATTACTCCGGAGCATTTAAGTAAAATACGCAAAGACATTACCAAACCCAGACATTTTATTTCTTAAGATACATTAAGGGTAAGAGGCACTGTGCCGTTCTACATTTGCATTATCAAATTAAAATAAATGAAAATGCAAAATGTACTGATTGTCTCCGGACACCCCGATTCAGAAAATTCTTATGCCAATACAGCCGTTTTAGAAAATATTTTAAAACTTTTTCCCGATGCCGGAATAAGCCGTTTAGATCAGCTTTACCCCGATTTTCAGATTAACGTAAAATCTGAACAGGAAAAACTTGTAAATGCGGATGTAATTATCTGGCAGTTTCCCCTGCACTGGTATTCTTTTCCGGCTCTGATGAAAAAGTATATTGATGATGTGTATGCTTTCGGTTTTGCGCACGGCGCAGGCGGAGATCAGCTGAAAGGTAAAAAGCTGATTCTGTCATTCACTACAGGCGCATCAGAAGATCTGTATGATTATGGAAAAGCAATGAATTATCCGATTGGGGATTTTCTGCCTTCGCTTATCCAGACCGCCAAACTTTGCCAGATGGAAATTCAGGAGCCTGTTTATTCTACGGGAATGCAGTATATCCCCGGTGTTTACCCGATCGAAACTTTAGAAATGGTAAAAGCGAAAGCAAAAGACCACGCCAACAGATTAGCTACCGTAGTGAGTGAAGGGTTACTGATTAAGAAAGACTAAAAAACAGATTTCATTCATAGAAATTAGATTGATATAACAAACTGAAAAATAAATTCAAACAAAACAAAAAGATGAATACAGTATTAAAACCTGTTCTTTGCGTTGTTACAAGCAACGATGTAAAAGGATCTACAGGTATTCCGACAGGATTTTGGTTAAGCGAATTAACGCACGTTTTAGACCAGCTTGAAAAAACGGGTTTACAGTATGAGCTGGCTTCTGTAAAAGGCGGAGAACCTCCCATTGATAAAGACAGCCTCGATATGTCTGATTCTGTAAATGAGCATTATTTTAACGATGAAAAATTTCAGCAGAAATTAAAGAATACCATTAAGATCGATGATGCAGATGCTTCCAGATATTCCGCAATATTTTTTGCAGGCGGTCATGGTACCATGTGGGATTTTGCAGACAGCGAAGGCATACAGAGAGTTACGAAAGAAATTTATGAAAACGGAGGCTTTGTTTCTGCGGTTTGCCACGGTCCTGCTGCATTAGTGAACGTTACGCTAAGTGACGATACTTATCTGGTAGACGGTAAAAAATTAGCTGCTTTTACCAATGACGAAGAAGCGGAAGTTCAGGCTACGGATATTGTTCCTTTTCTTCTGGAAACCGCTTTGGCAGATCATGGAGCATTGCATCATGCGGCATCCAACTGGGCAAAAAACGTAATCGCGGACGGTCGTCTTATTACAGGACAGAATCCGGCTTCCGCAGCAGGTGTGGGGGAAGAACTTGCAAAACAGCTTACCAATAACAGCAAATAAAATTCAACAATGAAAAATTTACCAAAAATAGCATTGGGAACATGGTCTTGGGGAGCAGGTTTTGCCGGAAGCGATCAGGTTTTCGGAAACCACTTAACCACCGGTGAGTTAAAACCGGTTTTTGATGCCGCCGTGAAATACGGACTGAACTTGTGGGACACTGCACTGGTTTACGGGATGGGATCTTCCGAAAAAGTGGTGGGCGAATTTATAAAGGATTATCCGCGTGAAGATCTGTTTATATCTACCAAGTTTACCCCTCAGTTTGCAAAAGAATCGGCGAATCCTGTGGAAGAAATGCTTCATCAAAGTTTTGAAAACTTAGGGACAGAGTATGTCGATTTTTATTGGATTCACAATCCCGTAGGAGCGCCCAAATGGGTTTCCGGTCTTATTCCTTTGCTGAAAAGCGGAAAGGTGAAGAATGTGGGAGTTTCCAATCATAATCTGGAGCAAATACAACAGGCGAATGATATTCTGGCAAAAGAAGGCTTTAAAATTTCTGCTGTTCAGAATCATTACAGTTTATTGTACCGTTCTTCGGAAGATGCCGGAATTTTAGATTACTGCAACCGCAACGATATCACGTTTTTCGCGTACATGGTTCTTGAACAGGGAGCTTTGTCTGGAAAATACAATACGCAGAATCCTTTGCCTGAAGGAAGCGGAAGAGGCAATACATACAATAAGATACTTCCTCAGTTGGAAGAGTTGACGAATGCAATGCGAACCATCGGAGAGCGTAAAAATGCCTCGGTTGCACAAATTGCTGTGGCTTGGGCGATCGCGAAAAGAACTTTGCCTATTATCGGAGTTACTAAAATCGATCAGGTAGAGGAAATGGTAAAGGCATCCGTTATAGAATTGTCTCAGGATGAAATGGATACCCTTGAAACACTCGCCGCAAAAGCAGGTGTAGATACCAAAGGTTCGTGGGAAGAATCTATGGTGTAGTTTTTTGCTTACCCTGTAAAATATAAACGTATTTCTTAAGATAGATTAAGGGTAAGAAGCCGATACGCAGCCTAAATTTGCAGTATTAAAACAGTTGATAACAATTTAAAATGATAAAAAAATGAAAACAGTAATCGCAAACGTAATTAACGATTTAGCTAAAATTCCAAATCTGGACGAATTAATGCCTAAAGAATTGGCAAGAGCAACAGAACTGGTAGAACAGGGAACATTAAAACATCTGTTTATAAAGGATGATCATATGGGAGCCGTATTGGTTTTAGCAAATGTAAATGCAGAAGAAGCCAAAAAAGTAATGGAGTCTTTCCCGATGTTTCCTCACTTTCAGGAAATTATCTATACCGAAACAGAACAATCTTTTTAAGCCTTACGCAATAGAAAGCCAGTAGTATTGCTGACTTTCTATTTTTACTAAAACGAGGTTTTTGTTCTGAACGTTTCTGCAGGCAAACTATTCATTTAAAATAGGATAAGCACAAAGATCAAAAATCAAATACAGAAAAAATGAATCTCAAGATCACAATAAACAGCAAAGTATTTAAGGTTAATCTACAGGATAACGCCACCGCTAAAGCCTTTAAGGAATTGTTGCCTCTTACGCTTGATTTGAAGGAGCTTAACAGCAATGAAAAGTATGCGGAATTGCTTGAATCCTTGCCTGTTAAAGCGTCAAGTCCCGGGACGATTCAGAATGGAGATCTCATGCTTTATGGAAGTAATGTTGTAGTGTTGTTTTATAAAACGTTCTCCACTTCTTACGCCTATACCAAAATTGGAAAAGTAGATCATGCAGATGATTTGGCGGATGCTTTAGGCTCAGACAATGTACTCGTAAAATTTGAATCAGACTCACCATATGAAACCGTTTATAATGAAAAATAGAGTCAAAATATTTATCATGACCTTATTCGCTTTAGGAATCTCCTTCAGCCAGGCTCAGCAGTCAAAAACTAAAAAATTAAACACAATGGAACAGGCAGACCAATATACTTTCCGGTTGCACGAAAATGTATTACGCAAAAAAGTAAGCTTTAAAAACCGTTACGGAATTACCCTTGTGGGAGATCTCTATACTCCAAAAAATGCGGGCAACAAAACCCTTCCTGCATTGGTGGTGAGCGGACCTTTCGGAGCCGTGAAAGAACAGTCGTCAGGATTATATGCAAACGAACTGGCCTCTCGGGGTTTTATCACCTTAGCTTTTGATAATTCTTTCACAGGAGAAAGCGGAGGTGAAGTCCGTAATGTCGCTTCGCCTGATATTTTTACGGAAGATTTTTCGGCGGGAGTAGATTATTTAGGATTATTGCCGAATGTAGACCGTGAAAAAATTGGGGTTATGGCAATCTGCGGATTAAGCGGAATGGCGTTAACTGCTGCGACAAGCGACAGCCGGATAAAAGCTGTAGCAACTGCTTCCATGTACGATATGTCCCGAAGCATTTCAAAGGGATATGCCGATTCTTATACTGATGAACAGCGTCACAAAATTATCGATTATCTGAGTGAGCAACGCTGGACAGACGCAAAAAACGGTAAATATGATGTGGCTTTGCATGAAATTCCGTTTGATGATAAAGGAAACTTAATCATTATAAAAAGCGGATTGCCGGATCAGCTTCCTCCCGATTCCAATCCTGTTTTAGCGGCATTTTACGATTATTATAAAACGCCGAGAGGATTTCATCCGAGATCCATTAATTCTACAACAGCATGGACGGCTACAACACCGGTTGCCTTCTTCAATTTTCCTATGGCAGCCAATATAAAAATGATTTCACCGCGTCCGATTTTGTTGATTGCAGGAGAAAAAGCACATTCCCGCTATTATTCGGAAGATCTCTACAAATCAGCTTCCGAACCAAAGGAATTATATATTGTTCCCAATGCTAATCATGTTGATTTGTATGATAAGATGGATAAAATTCCATTTGATAAAATTGAGGCTTTTTTCAAGATGAATTTAAAATAGAACTAAAGAAAGTCTACCGAAAAATAATAAGAAGCACAGATTTGGGTCTGTGCTTTTTTATTGTTTTTTAAAGTGTCTCACTTGGAAGCATGCTTTACGGTTTTGTGAAGTCAGGAGTCATTTTTAAAATTTCTATTTCCAAGCTTTTCAGTTTCTCAAAATCAATCTCTAAATTTTTCCATGCTTTACAGTAATTATTTAATGCAGCGATTATTACTTGAATTGAACTAAATAAATGATTAATTTGTGAGGATTGTTTATTGTCTTTATATGGCATATGAACTAAATCAAAACTCAATTCTCCAAAATGTTCCAGCTTTGAAAAGGTGTTATACAAAATGTAAGCTACACCGATGAGTTGGTAGGGTTTATCGTTAATAGAATTTTCTAGTACAGAATCAACTAAGGAACCTACATTAGTTATTATTTTTTTAAATTTTTCGTTACCATTTTTTTCGTAATATTTAGGGTTGGCTCTTATTATCTCTAAAATTTTTTCCTGCTTTTCTTGTTCACTCCATTTTCGAATTTTACTTTCAATTTTTATTGAAGATTTTATATATTTAATGTGCTCAAAGTTAATGCTGTTAATTAATTTTATTTGTTCTTCATCATTAGAGGAATTTACAATTATGTATTCTGAAATAATTATATCATTTAAAATAGCTCTAATAATTATAAATAAAGGAACCTGAAAACTTCGGACATTATCAAAGTTTCTAATGAAAATGTTTGCTCCATTAAGTGAGTCAATTGTCTTCAGGATAATTGTGTAAAAGTATTTTTCATCTTCTTTAATGAACCTATGGCTGTTGAGGATTTTTTTAATAACCTCTTCTTTATAAAAATCGATGAGCATTAAAATTCTCGAAGAAAGTTTTTCAAAATATTTTTCTGAGTTAGACTTCATCTTAATTAAGATTTTTTATCGGTGAACTGACTAAATTAGTAAATTTTATATTTAAAGAAATTTAAACAAGATTATGTGTACTAACAATCTTGTGATAACTCAAACTCTTAACGTCACTTAATAAGTGATTCCTTATTCTAAAATTAATATCGAATTACAATCTGATTTCATTATTCACTACAATTAATTTTATTTGTCATTAAAATTCTCTAAGGAAACTTCTCTATATTATTTTTTACAAATTCATAAAGGCGTTCTTCAAGGAGCGGCTTCAGGTGGATAAACTTCTCTTCTGCTGCGATAAATTCTTTATTGTTGCGCAGCTCATTGGTGGCTTTTGTGTAATTATTATGATCTTTAGACGTTTCGTATTTCTCGTAAAAATAATGGGCAATGGATCTGGCTTTTTCCAGATAATCTGCAAGTTGAGGTAGATTCAGCTTTGTCCTCATTTGTTCCGTTACCATGTCGAGATGATTAAATAATGCACTCTCAAAATTTTCCCAGTTTTCAAAATAGAGCCATTCCATTACAGTTGCAAAGCTGTATAATTCATGAGGAATGTCTTTTATTTCATCGTGATCGTTCAGGGAACTTCTTTTCCAATCATATTTTTTTACAATTGCTGAAAAGATTTTATCCAAAACTTCCTCTTTATCATTGTCTTTTTTTAGAATAAGTTCTGTTGCGGTAAAATATTTATTTTCAATTATTTTAATGGTCTGCTTAATATCAAAATTATTTTCCTGAAGATGATGAAGAGCAATTTCAGATGGTATTCCGGTCTTATTCACAATGATCGAAATTCGTTCTTCTGTAAAATACTTTTCAGCTTCATCTGTATCTCCTTCGGTTTTTTCCAGTAAGGTAAAACCCTCTCTATCTCCGATCGGGATGCGCTGCTGCAATATTTCAAGTTTGTCTTTATACATTTCATTCATGCGGAACGGATTTCAAAATCAATCAGCCAACCAGTGTACTGTCTGTAATTTCCCAGTTGTTTATCTCTAAGATCACCTGCGTGGAACCAAATCTAAGCCTTCCAATCGCTATTTCCCAGGATACAGGATCGCTGAAACTCTCTGGGAGATCAATTTTATGAATGTTAACAGGCATTTTGTAATTCACCAGTCCTTTGATATCCTCTGCATGGAAATCTTCGAGATCAGCTCTTGCAAAATCCTTGTATTTTTCTAAATGAACATTAATTAATTCTAACAGAAAATCAATGTGCCTTTCTTTTAATCCGGTGAGTTTAATTTTATTCTCATTTCCGCCGTGTGTTCTTAATTCTTTATTGATGGGTGCTAAAAGTTTTTTCAATTCGTCCCTTTTCGTACTGCTCATGTATTTTGGTTTTAACGGTTAATTTAGAATCTGAAATTTAAGATTAAAATTTTTATCAGTTTGAAAGAATAGACCATTTTGTTTTTTTTGATGTGGTTTAGCATTTAAAATGAGATAAATAAGAGTTCTAATATTTTTGTAAGTTTGTGAAAACAATGCAGACTACAAATGAATTTTGAAGATTTTATCATATCCCCAAGAAATTTCAGGACAGAAAACTGGCAGATCGGGGCAGGAATCACGAAGGAAATAAAGGAAGACAGTATTGTGCTTCTTTTCGTTTCGGATTACAGAGGCGCGAACGGTGATGCGGAAGTTCAGGATTTTTCAGGAATCAGGAATGAGTTTTACAAACTGTCGCAACTGGATTTTGAAATTCCGATTGTGGATCTTGGAGATCTTGTTTCAGGAAAATCTGTTCAGGATTCTCACTATATTCTGCAGGAAGTATTGTCGGCTTGTCATTATAAAAGAGCTATTCCGGTAATTGTGGGCGGTTCCAATGATTTTGCGTTTTCGCTTTTTTCGGCGCTTAACTTCCATACCAAAAGCATCAATTATACCCAGATCAGCAATATTATTTCGCTCAAACAGGGCGAAATGATTAATGAACATACCTTTTTAAGCAAGATTTTCGGAGCGAAAACTTTTTCCATAAAAAATTATCATCATTTAGGCTATCAGAAACATCTGAATGAAGCAGATTCGGTAAGATTAATCAAAGAAGTTGAGTTTGATATCATCCGTCTTGCCGAAATGATGAATTCCACCGAAAAAACAGAACCCTTCTTCAGAAAAGCGGATCTGGTGACGGTAAACTGTGATGCCATTGAAAGTTTTAGCGAACCTTTTTCCATAAATCCGCAGGTAAACGGAATGAACCGAAGAGAAATCTGCGCGTATATGAAGGAAATCGGCTTAAGTGAAAATTTAAAATCGGTAGGAATTTTTAATTATAATATTTACTCCGAAAACCAGCTTAATCATCAGCTTTTAGCACAAATGATCTGGTATCTGATCGAAGGAATCAATATTCAGCGGTCACACCCGAAAGAAAGACATTATGAAGTGTTCTATGTTTTGGTAGACGACCGACAATATGCCTTCAAACGCGATACCTTTAGTAATCTTTGGTATTTCGGGGAGGATGAAAATATAGAAAACTGCGTTCCCTGCTCCCGAAAAGATTTTGATGATGCCAAAAAAGGCTGGCTGAATGCACGACTGACGAAAATATAATGTATGAAAATTGTTCCCTCAAAAATTTCTGTTATTGTTCCCGTCTACAACGTTGAAAATTATCTGGCAAAATGTCTGGATTCTTTAGTTAATCAAACCCATCAGAATATCGAAATTCTGGTCATCAACGACGGCAGCAAAGACGATTCGGAAAAGATTATTCAGGAGTATGCTCAGAAATATCCCGAAAAAATCAGGCCATTTATCAAAGAAAACGGCGGACTGAGTGATGCCCGGAATTTCGGGATCGACCGTGCAACGGGAGATTATCTTGGATTTGTAGACAGTGACGATTATGTTGCGCCTTCCATGTTTGAAGAAATGGTACATCTTGCTGAAAAACACCAGTCGAAAATGGTGATCTGCAATATTCAAAAGGTTGATCAAAACGGAAATATTACGCAAAAGCTCACCCAGATTCCCAATATGCCCGAAAAAATTGATCTCGAAAAGAACCTTTCTGTTTTTTCCGATCTCAGCTATTTTGCGTGCAATAAATTGTTTAAAAAAGAACTTTTCCGGGAAAAGAGATTTAAAAAAGGAGTTCATTTCGAAGATATTCAGCTTGTTCCGCAGCTTTTGCTGGGGTGTGATACGATTTCACAGACCCAGAATTTCCATTATCAGTATCTGGAACGTACCGATTCTATTACCAAAACCCACACGGAAAAAGGGCTTGATATTCTGAAAGCCGTAATGGATGTGGAAAAGGTGTTTGCGGAATCCAAATATGCGGACAGAAAAGAAGAACTTAAAAATTTTCAGATTTTTGAAGGGGTTTATTCTTTTCTCGCTTACCTCGCTTTTGTAAAAGACGGGGAGATTTTTAACAGTATGTCGGAAGAATTGGAGTTATTTATCAAAGATAGAGGGCTGAAATTGAAAGATATATTGAATTATAGTCGTTTTGATAAAAATTATCTGCTATCTTTGCCACTGAAAAAAAAGATATTTTATCTGTTGTTTTTTGCAGGGCAGAAAAAGCTGATAAGAAAATTAGTGTAAACACAAATGGAAGTACTGTGTTGCGTTGCTCATAAGCCGGACAAAAGGTTTTTAGTCGCCAAACCTTTTAAGTACTTGAATAGAAAAAAATGAAGAATTTTGAATTGTTCTTAAACCAGTCGGGGATTCCTATTTTTTACGTAAAAGTAGGCTTTGGTTTTTTGTTCTCTTTTTTAATCACTTATTTTTCCGTTCCCACGATCATTAAAATTTCCCGAAGGAAAAATTTAATGGACGAACCGGGGATAAGAAGTTCCCACCTCCGGAAAATTCCTAATCTTGGAGGGATTGCCATTTTTTATTCCATCGGAATCTGTGCTTCTATTTTCGCTTACGAACTTTTCGATCTCTATAAATTTTTATTTGCTTCTCTCGTTATTCTCCTGTACATCGGAGTGATGGATGATATTGTGGTAATGAGAGCCTATAAAAAACTGGTCGCACAGATTGTGGTTTCGGCGTTTATAGTAATCGGATCAGACATAAGGATCAGAAGTCTTTTCGGGATTTTCGGGATCTACGAGATGAGCTATTTTATAAGCGTTATGTTTAGTATTGTTACTTTCATCATCCTGATCAACGCATTTAATCTCATCGATGGAATTGATGGTCTTGCGGGAGGATATTCTGTAATATGCAGTGCCCTTTTCGGAATCAGTTATTACAGATTGGGAGAATATAATTATCCTCTGGTTGTTTTATCTGCCATTATCATCGGCGCCGTTCTGGCATTTCTGTATTATAATTTATCGAATTACAGAACCAATAAAATATTTATGGGCGATACGGGTTCTATGCTTTTAGGATTTCTTCTTGCCTTTACTTCTATTTGTTTTATCGATATTTTTATCGACAAAAAACTTCCCGGAGTTCCGAGATATCATCTTCAGTCTGCTCCTGTAGTGGCGGTAGCCATATTAATTTTACCCATTGTAGACACCCTGAATGTTATCATCGTAAGGTTAATTAACAAGAAATCGCCTTTTGATGCGGATAAAAATCATATACATCATAAGCTTTTAAAGCTTAACCTTACCCATAGAAGATCAAGCTTCTATATTGTTGTATATTATCTCTTTATTATTACAATAGCTTATTATTTCAGACATATAAATGTAAATCTTTTATTATTGATTATACTTTTCCTTGGTTTTTTGGGAGCTTATATTCCGGATTTTATTTATCTTTTGAAGAATAATAAAAAGACTATCAATTAAATCTTTACTTTTGCAAACAACTTGAAAAATATGATGAAGAATTGTAAGCATTTATTACTTCTGGCTCTGCCTCTTTTAATCACTACATCTTGTATTACCACAAAAGATGTACGGTATATGCAGCCCAGTGAAAGCCTTGTCATTAATGAAGAAGGTTTGATCCCTTATAATATTCCGGTTTACAGAATTACAAAAAACGATATTTTGAATCTTAATATTGTGACCACTCCTAAAGGAGATGCGGCACAGTTTTATTCTTCCATGAACACTTCTGGCTCTGCTACAGCCCCCTCTACGAACAGTATTGCCACTGGTGGAGGTATGATGTCTTCCGGTGGTGGAAATACTGGAGGAAATGTGGTTTTTTATTTTAACGGTTTAAAAGTAGATGCCAACGGAGATATTAATGTTTTCGGAATAGGATTTATAAAAGCCGAAGGAAGAACGATTGCGGAAATCAGCAGTGAAATTCAGGATAAGGTTAATGAAAATTTTCAGGAGGGTAAATCTGAAGTACGTTTAAACACCAACGGAATTACATTTTATGTTTTAGGAGATGTGGAAACAACGGGAGTTACCGGTGAAAAAGTAGTTCATAAAAATACACTTACCATTACGGAGGCTTTAGCAATCAGTGGTGGATTAAACAGAACGGTAGACCGTAAAAATATCGTAATTCACAGAAAATTACCAGAGGGAATTAAAAAAGCGATCATCGATCTTACCCGTGAAGACGTTATGAATTCTCCTTACTATTACGTACAGAACGGAGACGAAATATATCTGAATACAAGAGCAAAAAGTCTCAACGGATTGGGCAAAGACCCTATCCAGACTTTAACAACCGGAGTTTCGGTGATTACAACAGCATTGTCGATCTATCTACTTCTAAAAAACCTTTAATATTATGATTCCAGGAAAAGAAACAAAGGTAGAAAAAGCAGAGTCGCAGAAAGAGAAACACGGAAGTTTTGCTTTGTTCGATATTGAACACTTTTTACGCAGAGTGCTGAGAAACTGGTACTGGTTTGTATTAATGTTTTTTGTAGGCTACGGAATTTCGTGGATGTACAGTAAATATTATGCTCAGAATATTTATGCATCCAATTTATCTTTAAGTATTTCCAATAATACTTCAAGCTACTTTACTCCAAGCCAGTCTATTAACTTCATTTGGGGACAAGGTGGAAATCAGGACGGAGTTTACCTTAAAAAAATGCTTTTATCCAGAACCCACAATGAATTTCTGATTAAAGAGCTTGATCTGTTTGTAAATTATTCTACAAAAGGAGTCATTAAATCAACCTATCTGGATAAGGACGATTCTCCTGTATTTTTACAGATCGACAGAAAACATGGGCAACAGGTAAATTATCCAATCACATTGGTTCCTAAAGGCGGAGATTCTTATGAAGTGGTATTGCCGGAAGAAGGGCAATCCCCCAACCTGTATAGCTTTGAATCTGAAAGTTATACAACCATTAATCCGTTTGAAAGACCTGCCAATAAAATTATTCGTGTCGGAGATTGGTATACTTCTCCTAACCTGAGATTCAGGCTGTTAAAAAACCCTGTAAAACCGAAAATTAAATTAACCAATATTATTGTTAATTTAAATACTGTTAACCAGACCGTTAATGATATTGTTTCTACCATAAATGTGGAATTTGATAAGGAGATTAATACGATTATGATAATCAGCAAGACCGGTTATAATCTTAACAGTACAGTGAACTTCCTTAATATGTCCGTAAAACAGCTTCAGAAGAAAAGACAGGCGGATAAAGTTGTGGTAGATCAGAATACCAGTGTGTATTTAAAGGAAAACCTGGATAATATCAGAAAAAAATTAGACTCGAGTGCCAATGTTCTTAATTATATGAAAACAACTGAAAAGTTGTACGACATAAAAGACCGGGATGAAAAATCTTTAACAGAAATTAAAGATCTTGAAGCAAAGAAAGCTGATATTGAAAGCAAAATAAGCTCTCTGAATCAGATTAAAAACAGCTTGGAAAGTCAGAATTTTGAAAAAATGATCAGTACCAATGCTGCAGGTTTTCAGGATGGACTTTTCAGTGCTTCTGTAGCAGAGCTAAAGGCTTTATATCTTAAAAGAAGGGAAATGGCTTTAATCTACAAGCCAAATTCTGAACCGATGAGAGAAATCAACAGACTGATTGATGAAGCAAAAGTCAGTTCAAATGGAGCTTTAAGAAATTATTATACAGCGTATTACACAGAAATTAATAAAATTAACCAAAAAGTTGGGGATGCAAATTCCGAACTGGCAACATATCCTGAAAAACAGAGAAAATATTTAGATGCAGAGAGAGGCTACAACATGATTGAAGCTACCTACAACAGCTTGCTGACAAGGCAGAATGATACGCAGCTGAGAATGGCGGCAAACCAATCGGACATCAGTGTGATAGACCCTGCAAAAAATGTAGGACAGCCACCGATCGGACCTAATGTAAAGGCAACAAAAGCGGGGATTATCGGAGGTCTTCTGGCTTTACCGTTACTGTTTATTCTCCTTGGAGAAATACTGGACAGCAAAATCAGAAACATTAAAGAATTACTTAATGCAACTAAAATTCCGCTTCTTGGGGTTATCGGAAACAATAATCATGAGAATATGCTTACCGTTCTGGATCAGCCAAAATCTTCCGTTTCGGAAGCATTCAGAGGGGTTAGAGCCAATGTAAGATTCTTATCCGGAGAAGTTGGTGGCAGCAAAGTAATTTTGGTGACTTCCTCTGTTGGAGGTGAAGGAAAAACCTATGTTTCTATCAATCTGGCTTCTGTTCTCGGGTTAAGTGATAAGAAAACAATCCTTTTGGGGATGGATTTAAGAAAACCTAAGATTTTCGGAGACTTTAAAATTGACAATAAATTTGGAATCTCAAATTACCTTACAGGAGAAGTGGAAATGAGCCAGATTATCAACAAAACAAGAATTCCAAATCTTGATGTGGCGACTTCGGGACCTATTCCTCCGAATCCGTCCGAGTTATTAATGAGTGATAAAAATATCAAGTTCATTGAAGACCTTAAAAAGATATATGATTTTATCATCATCGATTCTCCTCCGGTAGGTCTTGTTGCAGATTCTTACGAGCTTATGAAACACTCAGATGCCAATATTTATGTAGTTCGACACGAGTATACGGAGAAATATATGCTGAAAATGATCACGGAAAAGTATCATGGCGGAGAAATTGGACACTTAGGTCTTGTGTATAACGACTATAATACGAAGCAGGGATACGGCTATGGATACGGTTATGGCTATGGTTACGGCTATTTTGACGAAGACAAAAATTACAAAGAACCATTGCTGATAAGAATTAGAAATAAAGTACAGTCAATATTCAATAAAAAATAATACATTTAAGCCCTCATTTAATGGGGGTTTATTATATCATGATAATTTTGATTCTATTAAAAAAAGAATAATTTTGCTAGTTTGTCGTTTACTTTATAACAAATTATGTTTTTTTGTTTATTTTTAACTAAACATTAAGATTATCATTAATATAAAAAAGTTTTATATTTGCAAAAATTAAATTTTAAAATAACCATAAATCCATATTCTTTTATGAATAGAAAATTATTGTTTAGCTTCCTTGCCGCTCTAGGAACTGTGGTAAGTGTTAAAGCACAAAGAAACGAACTTGGAGTTCGTCTAGGTATGAGTAACCTAGTTGGGGATATAGGGAGAACGAATTATATTTTACAAAAGCCATTGGATTTAAGTAAAGCGTCAGATTGGGGTGTCCCTTTTTATGGTGGAATTTTATACAGATTTAATTTTAATCCTCACCAGACTGTAAGATTGGATCTAGGATATAATCAGATCCAGTTTAATGACAAGGTGGCGAAAGAAGAATATAGAAAGAACAGAAACTCATTCGGGAAAAATAATGTATATGAAGCAAGTTTGATCTTTGAATACAACTTCTTCCCGGTAAACAACGAGCAGAAAAGTATGGTGAGTCCGTATATTTTCGGTGGGGTAGGAGCTTTAATGTTCGATGCTCCTAAAGCTACGGTGATTAATGATTTCAGAAGAGATGCGGATGGTGTAGCTCAGGCTCCTATTAATGAACTGGATTTTACAACAACTCCGGTGTATTCTACAGGAACCAAAACTACAATGCAAATTCCTTTTGGAGTAGGTTTAAAATATAAATTTAATTATAACTGGGCGATTTTTGCAGAAGCTACATTCAGATATACGCTTACGGATCAGCTGGATTACAGCAGAATTCAGAGCAAGGATGTAGTTGCTACATATAACGGAGATATTCTGAGCCCCGTTACAGGCGGATCTCTTTTGCAGACAGATGCTTATTATGTAGTGTCTAAAGAAAGAGAAGCTGCAATTATAGGAGAAAGGAACGTTGGAGACTTTAAGTCTAAAGACTGGATGAATACCGTGAGTCTTGGACTTACTTATTCGTTCGGAAGACCTCCATGTTATTGTGATTAATATGTCGTTGATAAAAGATAAAATAGATCCTGAGAATTTACCACAGCATGTGGCTATCATCATGGATGGTAACGGAAGATGGGCAAAATCTCGTGGCGAAGAAAGAACCTTTGGTCACAAGAATGCCATTGATGCGGTAAGAAATGCCATAAATGCGTGTAATGAGATACACATACCGTATTTAACTCTTTATACCTTTTCTTCGGAAAACTGGAACCGTCCGGCAGAGGAAGTAAATACTTTAATGAATTTACTTGTAGAGACCTTATTGCTTGAAGCGGAAGAAATTTTCAGCAAAGGATTAAGAATGCACGTTATTGGAAATCTCGAAAAACTTCCCTCACTTGTAAAAGATCAGCTTTTACGCGTGGTGGAACTTACAAAAGAAAACACAAAAGGCAATTTGGTACTGGCAATCAGCTATGGTTCGCAGCATGAAATACTAAATGCCGTTAAAAGCATCAGCGAAGACGTAAAGGAAGGAAAGGTAGATATTGAAGATATTGATGAAAAATTATTCGAAAGTCACCTTTACACAAAAGATTTTCCACCCGTAGATCTTTTAATAAGAACCAGCGGTGAGATCAGAATCAGTAATTTTCTCCTTTGGCAGATCGCCTATGCAGAGCTGCAGTTTTTAAACGTTCTGTGGCCGGATTTTTCAAAAGATATTTTCTTTCAGTGTATTGTAGATTATCAAAACAAAGAAAGAAGATTCGGTAAAACCGGAGAACAGATAAAAATTCAGTAAAATTTAAGAAAAGAAAGACTACGATAAAATGAAGTTTAGACTATTACCCATCATTATGTTTGTTGCTTCTGCACATTTTTATGGACAGGTAACTCCACAGGACAGCACACAGGTGAGCAAATCTGTACACGCAGAAAACCAAGCAGGGACATACACCTTAAAAGACATCGTTGTAGATGGGGTTAAAAAATATACGCCGGCTCAGATCCTGAGATTTACAGGTTTGGTAAAGGGAGAATCTGTGGATATCCCGGGGCAGAAAATTAGCAATGCTGTAAAAAAACTTTGGGATACTCAATCTTTTTCTGAAGTGGAGGTTTACGTACAAAGTATTGAAGGCGAAACGGTTATTCTGAAGTTTTATCTGCAGGATCTGAAAGATCTTGGAGAAGTAAAATTTACAGGTAAAGGAATCGGGAAGTCCAAAAATGAAAAAATGGCCAAAGACAACAATCTGAAGCCGGGAACAAAAATTACGCAGAACTTAGTTTCAAGTCTTAAAACAAACGTTCCGAAAGATTTCATTAAAAAAGGATATGCCGATGCTAAAATTTCCATTCAGGAAAAAGTAAATGCAGGAGATCCTAATTTAGTAGACTGGACGATTAATGTAGATAAAGGCAAAAGAATCAAAATCGATCATATCGAATTCGAAGGAAATCAGTATGTATCAGACAGAAAACTTAGAAAAAAAGCCTTTAAAGAAACAAAACAAAAAAGATTCGGTATTGGCGGAATCCTGAAATCTTCAAAATTCATTGAAGATAAATATCAGGAAGACAAGCAAAACCTGATCAGCTATTATAACTCTTTAGGATACAGAGATGCTGCCATTGTTTCAGATTCTGTTTGGAGAAACAAAAGAAACAATTACGAGATCAATGTAAAACTTAAAGAAGGTAAACAGTATTACATCGGAGATATTACATTTACCGGAAATACCGTTTATTCTACAGACTATTTACAAAGACTTTTGGGATACAAAAAAGGAGAAATCTACGATGCCGTAGGTTTCAACAAAAAAGTGGGTGAAGATGGAGGAAAAGAAGACGATTCTGATATCAAGTCCATTTATATGAACAATGGTTACCTTTTCTCAAACGTTACGCCGGTTGAAAAATCTATAGACGGAGATAAAATCAATCTTGAAATCCGTATCAACGAAGGTGAAAAAGCTACATGGAATAAAGTAACATGGGAAGGAAACACAACCACTCATGACCACGTTATTCTTAGAGCTTTAAGAACAAAGCCGGGAAATTTATTCGCTAAAAGTGATATCAAAAGAACATATTTCGATTTAGCCGGAATGCAGTTTTTTGATCCTCAACAGGTTGGGCAGGATATCCAGCCAAATCAGCAGGATAATACGGTAGATATCAACTGGAAACTGGTGGAGAAAGGTTCATCTCAGGTTCAGTTACAGGCAGGTTACGGAGGTAACAGTTTCATCGGAACTTTAGGATTAACATTCAATAACTTCTCGTTAAAGAATTTCCTTAAATTCAAAGACTTTAAACCGGTTCCTCAAGGTGATGGGCAAACATTATCGCTTCAGGCACAGGCAGGACAATATTTCCAGAATTACGGAGTTTCATTTACAGAACCATGGTTGTTCGGAACAAGACCGACTGCACTTTCTGTAAGTTTAAATAACTCAAGAGTAAAATATTCTGATGTTTACGGGAATGCACAGAAACTTAACATCTTCTCCGCTTCTGTAGGTTTAAACAGATTGTTAAAATGGCCGGATGATTATTTCTCATTGTATACAGGTCTTCAGTACCAGAAGTATGACTTTAAGAACTATCCGTTCCAGTTTGGTGATGCTACAGAATATTATGGTTCTGCCAACAACTTAAGTATCAACTTAGGATTAAGCAGAAACTCTGCAGGTATCGACCCGATTTTCCCGACAGTAGGCTCAAACATAGACCTTTCGGTGAAATTTACATTGCCATATTCTGCATTCAACAATAAAGATTATTCTACTTTAAGTCCTACAGAGAAATATAAGTGGATGGAATTCTATAAAGTGAAGTTCAAAGCAGATGTATACAATGAAATTATTGGAAAATTGGTATTAAGATCTTCTGCGGAAATGGGCTTTATGGACGGATATAACTCTAAATTGGGAGCACCGCCGTTTGAAAGATTCTATGTGGGAGGTACCGGTTTATTCGGAGGTAGATATGACGGTAGAGAATTAATTCCGTTAAGAGGTTATGAAAATGCTTCTACATACGGAGGAACTTCTGAAGATATTACTCCAACAGGAGGAGGTACTATTTACAACAGATTTACGTTAGAATTAAGATACCCGATTTCATTGAACCAGACTGCAAAGATTTATGCATTAACGTTCGCGGAAGGAGGTAATGTGTGGAATTCTTGGGGAAATTATAATCCTTTCCAGTTGAAAAGATCAGTGGGTATTGGGGTGAGAGTTTATATGGGAGCATTTGGTTTAATTGGATTTGATTTCGCTTACGGATTCGACAAAACAGTTTCGGGAACTGAGCCTTCAGGATGGAAGACGCACTTCTTGATGAACCAATCATTATAATCCACGATATGAAAAATTTTAGAATTGTTTTATCATTTGTTTTATTCCTGCTTTTCGGTCTAAGCAATGCACAGAAAGTGGGCGTTGTAGACACGGAATATATTCTGAATAAAATGCCTCAATATAAAGAAGCTGAAGCAAGACTGAATGCACAGATTGATACATGGCAGTCCGAACTTCAGAACCTGCAGTCAGAATACGAAAGAAAAAGATCTGCTTTTGAAAGTGAAAAAGTTCTTTTAATCGGAGATCAGCTTAAATTGAGAGAAAAAGAAGTAATGGATCTGGAAAAAAACATCAAAACAACAACGAGTTTACGTTTTGGTGCCACCGGAGAAATAAAGAAACTGAGAACAAATCTGGTTCAGCCTTTTCAGGATCAGATCTGGGAAGCTATCAAAACCATGTCTGAAAAGAACGGTTTGGCGATAGTTTTAGATAAAACAAGCAATAATGTTATTTTTCTTCAGAAAAGATCCGATTATTCGGATAAAGTTTTGGCAATCTTGTTAAAAGATGCCGAACCGAAAGAAAAAGGCAAGACAAAAAAATAAAAGTTTAACTTTTATTACATTTACAAATCTAAAAACAAATTAAATTATTTATTTACCAATTATGAAAAAATTAAGTGTATTATTTGCAGCGGTAATGATGGTTGTATCGGTAGGTATGGCAAAAGCTCAAAAAATTGCAACTTTAGATGTTATAGGAATTCTTAACGCAATGCCTGAAAAGAAAAAAGCAGATACGGATCTTAAAACTTTCTTAGATACTAAACAGGCAGAAATCAAGAAAAAAGCAGACGCAGGACAGGCTAAATTAAAGCAGTATTCTGAAGAAGCTCCAAAGAAAACAGCTGAAGAAAACAAAGCAAGAGAAGCAGAATTGGCAAAAATGCAGGAAGAAATCCAGCAGATGAACGATAAAGCTCAGAAAGATTTCGTGGCTAAGCAGGATGTTGCTTACGAACCAATCGAGAAAAAACTGAACGAGGCGGTTTCTAAAGTAGCAAAAGCAAACGGTTATGATTACATTATGGATGCAAATTCTTCTGCATTCGTATTCAAAGGAGGACCAGATGCTACAGCTGCAGTGAAAAAAGAATTGAATATTCAGTAATTTTTTAGAAATTAATAAATATTTATAAAAATGAACCATCTCACTTCGAGGTGGTTTTTTTATTTTTGCGGAATGGAAAAAGAAGTATCAACCACGGTAAAGGTCAGATTCAGCGACTGTGATCCCATTGGTCATTTAAACAACGTGAAATATCTGGACTACATGTTCAACGCCAGAGAAGATCACGTAGAAACATTTTATGGTTTCACGTATGAAGAATATACTAAAATGACGGGATGCACCTGGATTGCAATTCAGAATGAAATAGCCTATTTAAAAGAAGTAAGATACAATACCTCGGTTGTTATCAGCAGTAAGACCATTGAAGTGGCAGACAGAACGGCAAAAGTAGAAATCCTCATGAAAAGTTTAGACGAGAAAACAATTCATGCCGTATTGTGGGTTACGGTAATCTACTTTAATGTTAAAACAAGAAAATCCGAAGTACATCCCGAAGAAATTAAAGAAACATTCAATAAGTTTTATGTAGATTTGGAACAGAAAGATTTCCAGTCGAGAGTTAAATATTTAAGATCACAAAACGCGAGAAACTCATGATGAAAAAAATTTTAGTAGTAGGAGGAAACGGGCAGTTAGGAAACTGCATCAGAAAAATTGCTCCGGATTTTGAGCTCGATTATGAATTCATTTTTACAGATTCACAGACTTTAGACATCACCAACGAAGATCAGATCAATACTGTTTTTACGGAAAACAAACCGGATTACTGTATCAACGCTTCAGCTTATACAGCGGTAGATCTTGCCGAAACTGAAAAAGAAAAGGCTTTTGCTGTAAATGCAGAAGGAGTGGCTTCCCTTGCACAGGCGTGTAAAGACTCTAAAACGACTTTTATCCATGTTTCTACAGATTATGTCTTTGATGGAGAAACCAATTTAAGCTATTCCGAAGACGATTTTACAAGTCCCATCGGAGTATACGGCGAGTCCAAATTGAAAGGGGAAGAACTTGCACTGGAAATTAATCAGAAAACAATCATCTTAAGAACTTCATGGCTGTATTCCGAGTTCAATAAAAATTTTGTGAAAACAATGCTCAATCTTTTTTCTCAGAAAGACGAATTGGGAATTGTGGCAGATCAGTTCGGGCAGCCTACCAATGCAAACGATCTGGCTGAAGCCATCATGGACATCATTGAAGCAAAAGAAAAAAAATACGGAGTTTTCCACTTTTCAAACTATCCCGAAACAACCTGGTTTGAATTTGCTGAAAAAATAGCTGAATTTTCTAAATCTTCAGTTAAATTAAATCCTCTAACTACCGAGCAATATCCTACACCGGCAAAAAGACCGAAAAGAAGCACGATGTCTCTCGATAAAATTGAAGAAGTTTATAAAATAGAACCCAAATATTGGGAAAATAGTCTCGAAGAATGCGTTACCATTCTTACACAATAATATATATAGAATGAAAAATCTCATCATTGTTGCTTTCGCTTTTCTTACTCAGCTTTGCAGCGCACAAAATGTGTACCTTACGAAAGTTCAAAAAACGAAAGAGAATACCGATAAATTCCTGTACAAAATTAATGAAGAAATAAAAGATGCTGAATATTTGGGTGAAGTCGAAGTCCAGGGATTCTGGAAATACGACGATGAAGTTTTTTCATTAGTGTATAAGAAGGCAAAAGAAATCGGGGCCAATGCATTTTCATGGAAACCTTTTGAAAATATCGATGGAACTCCCCAGAATTTCAATCCTTCCAATTACAGATTAAATCTTTATTTTCTTCCAAAAGATCAATTCAAAGATCAGACAGGATATATGTACATTTTCGCTTCTTCAGAAAAAGATCAGAAAATAGCGATCAATAAGACCGATTATGTACTTTCACCAAGATCATACCTGAAACTGAAAACGGTTCCCGGTGAAGTCTATACAATTTCAACTAAAAAGTTATTAGGCTCAACCATCAAAATCCAGCCTAAAGACAATAGTTCTAATCAGTATTTCCAGATTTCGGCTACAAAAATAAAATCAGACGAAAGTGGAGTAGGCGGACTTAATCTAAAAAGCGGTGATATCATCGGTCTCGAAAAATCCTACGGAGAATTTTTAAGCACCATATATAATAAAGAAAAGCAGAGTAATTAAACTCTGCTTTTTCATTTGTAAATCATCTCCTTGCTTTCTCAATAAACTTTTCTTCTCCAGCTTCTTTTCTTTGCTTACGAACTCTCTCCTCTCCAACACTTCCACTCAAGCCCATCCATTTTTCCCTCAAATCCACGAAACTCCGGTTCAAAATCCAATCTTTCCCCTCCTTATCCAATGTTTTCATAGAGCAAAAAATTTTAATCGAGTAATGTGGAAAACTATGGATAACCATTTAAACTCAAATAAACCAGTGTTTTAGGATTCAAAGTTACCCACAATAAGCATTCTAGTGTAAATATTATGTTAAATATATTTGGAAGAGCGGGTTTAAAGTCTCTATCTTTGCGGCACTGAAAAACGAAATAGAATCAGTAAGCGGAGACGAGCTTTTAGATAAGCGATATACTTTAATAAAACGC